>JAKSBM010000778.1 GCA_022361135.1 Desulfobacterales bacterium
AATTGATCCGCTGCCGAAGCCCCCTCCTCCAACATGGGAATCTCGTATTCCTCCTGGCCGGTGAAGGAATTGGACATGCTCAGGTAGAGTACGGTGTTGTTGAAAGCCAACCCGGCTCCTGAATTCACCTTGATGGCGCCCTTGTAAGTGGAATTAAACTGGGCCTGGTTGGACAATTCCATGGAATAGCCCGTCAGGGTGGTGGTCCCGCTGTTCACATAAACCTGGTAGGCCTTCTGGTCGCCATCGGACTGCCCCGGAGCCGGCTGGGCGCTGACCCAGATCAAGCCTTCGGAATTCAGGGTCAGGTTCCCACTGGCATAGATGCCATAGGCCGTGGAATCATCTCCGGTAAAGGGGGTGGAGGAGTTGGCCCGGTATTTTCCCCCAATGGCCTGGACAGTAATGGTGCCGGTGTTATGGATGCTGCC
Source organism: Desulfobacterales bacterium (assembly GCA_022361135.1). The sequence continues at coordinate 432 of JAKSBM010000778.1, forward strand.
GTTGGTCCAGATTCCCCGGGCAGTGGCAGCGGCCTGGGTGCCGGTGCCCGTGATAATCCCTCCGCGGGCCACATGGGTAATATCCCCGGAATTGGTCATGGTATTACCGGAAAAGGAAATTCCGGTTCCGGAAACCGTTCCGGAATGACCATTGACGTTGATGGTACCTGCATCCAGGGTAATATTCATATTTCCCGTATTGACCAGGGTATTGCCATTGGAAAAAAGCCCCGTGGTATAGTGGAAATAATAATTGCCCTGGCGCAGGATATTGATGGTGATATCGCCATGGTTTTCAACCTCTCCGGAACTGGAAATCCCATAGCTGATAATGGCATCATCACCACTGCCAAAGCTCAATGACAGGTCCCCATGGTTCACAATCTTAATGTTGCTGTTGGTGCTGCCAATGACATAAACAAAATTAATGGAGGAATTGCTCACCCCGGACAATGAAACATTTCCCGTATTGGTAAAGACCTGGTTGGGGGAATAACTGGTGCCGTCGGTGATGCCGATGCCGGCGTAACGATTCAACCCACCGGGCACCCAGACCACCTCACTGGTGATATTATCGGAATTGGAGTTGGAAACCGTCATGTCCGAATAGACCTTGCCCGGCACCCCATGGGCCGTGTCAACGGCGACCAGGAAGGTGAGAACCAATGCCATGGCCCAATGCAGGATTATATGTCCGTATCTACCCATCAAAAGGACACCCCGAATTCCAGCCAGAACAAATAGCTCCGGGTATGTTTGGAAAAGGCCCCGTTAAATCCCAAAAGTGCCTCCACATTTCCCTTTTCCAAGGCAAGGGTAAGGCTGGGATTGATGGAGGTGCGATCGGTTTCGTGGGTGACGGGCTGGGTGACCATGCCCACCCCCATGGTGGCATCGGATTCTCCGTCGGTGAGGGTGCGATGGAGGCTTAAGCCAATGTGTGGCGTCACCTTCACGTCATCCTGCCAATTGAAATGGGTGTAGGCATCCAGGCCGATCTTGGCCACGGCCTCCAGCTCTTCCATGCGGCCGTGGCGGACATCGGAGTTCACCTGGTTGTCCGTGACAAAGTTCTCCCGGTAATTCCAGGAGCCGGAAAGCCCCACCTCGGGCATCAGGGTGAACCAGCCCACATCAAAGAAACGACCCACGGCCAGATCCAGCAATCCGGTGTAGGACTCATAATCTGCGGTCTCGGGATTGTGCAGGGCATTGTCCCAATAGTCGGTCTGCCCGTAGAAGAGGGATCCCAGGCCGGAAAAGAGCCAGGTTTTATCCAGGAGGTAGAGGACATGGCCGCCCAGGGAATAATTCATGGTGCTCTCGTATCGAAGTTCCGAACCCGTACCCAGGAAATGGATATTGATCTTGGTGATCCCGGCATGGGCCCCGGCGTAAAAATGATCGTTGATGTGGCGGGTGTATCCGGCCAGGAAACCATGGGTGTCGGCCTCATATCCATTGTCGGAATCATTGGAAGAGGTGAGGAAAACCGGTCCGGCAAAGACCACGTCTTTCTCAAAGACAGGCAGATCCGGCAGGGGGGTTTTGGAACGGCTCAACCGGGATAAAAGCATGTCCGGGGATTCCATGAAGCTCAACTCCACCTTGTCCGAGGGGATGAGATCCTTGATCAATCCATGGCTCACATTGGCCCGGATCATGGCGTGCTCCTGGGCATCAAAGGCATTCTGGATTTCCGTGCCGATCATGGCCGGGTCATCCTCCGGGGCATAGGTGAACTTAAGCTTTTGCAACCCGGCCCCGTTTCCATTAACGAGTTCCACGGTGTACTCCGGGGGAATGGGGCCCAGGGAGGTGAATTGATCCGCTGCCGAGGCCCCCTCCTCCAACATGGGAATCTCGTATTCCTCCTGGCCGGTGAAGGAATTGGACATGCTCAGGTAGAGTACGGTGTTGCTGAAGGTCAGACCGGCGCCACTGTTTACCTTGATGGCGCCCTTGTAGGTGGAATCGAACTGGGCCTGGTTGGTCAACTCCATGGAATAGCCCGTCAGGGTGGTGGTCCCGCTGTTGACGTAGAGCTGGTAGGCGGTCTGGGTTCCCCCGGTCATACCCGGGGCCGGCTGGGCATCCACCCAGATCAAACCCTCGGAGTTCAAGGTTAAATTATTGCTGGCA
>JAKSBM010000652.1 GCA_022361135.1 Desulfobacterales bacterium
AAGGCCCAGGAACTGAGTCTGGGGGAACCGGTGGATGGGGTGATTGTGAATTCATTTCCCATGGATATCAATTTCAAGCAGTCCATGAAATGCGTGGGCAACAGCCTGCCCGCCCTGAAACCCAACGGGGTAGTCATGGGATTTTTGCGGGCGGACCGGGGCCTGGACGACACCCCCCTGCCCGACAAGATGCCCCTTCCCCTCTGGCTCATTCGGGCCATCCTCCGCCTGCTGGGGCCGTCCCGGGTATTTGATTTTTTGAAGCGGGTAAAAAAGGGACTCAATGCCGAGGAAAAATTCCTCTACTACTATATGCTCCAACTCATCCGGGAACACCGCCTTTTCCTCCATGTGCCCACCCTGTCGGACCTGGAACGGGAACGGCTCTTCTACTTCACCCATTGCCCCTCGCCCCAGTCAGTCATTGACCAGGCCGGGCGCAGGCTCAAGGACAATGCCACCGTGGCCGTCTTCCCCAAGGGGGGAGCCACTTACCCTTTCATCCACCGGGGCAGCACCCCGGAAGCATTCAGGTCCCAATCCTGACAAAGGCCCCCTGGTTTCATCCATGGCTGTGATTTCCCCCCGGATATGGAGCCGGGGCCACCATGAACAAAGGACATTGGCATGAAATTCAGACCCGGCTTTGACCTGCTTCAAGGCAAGATAATCTAGACAACATTGAACACCGAACTTGACTGATTTTTAACCCCCTCGGCCCCATGGCATTTTTTATTGACTTATGGGGATAGGAAGCAATAGGCTACTTCTATTTTTTTGGGATCTTTATGGGGGGAAATTTATGCTGGGTCGAATAATTGTTCTGTTGATGATGGGAATGTTTTGGATCTGTCAGCCGGTGTTTGGGGAAGCCCGTCCCTTTTATATGGGGGTGAACGGGGGACCGACCCTGGTGGTTTTACCCCAATGGGAGATTTTTCACGAGGTGGACGGGAATTACCTCCCCATTGGCGGGCCTTTCTTCCGGGGGGATGATGAATTGACCGGCCCCGGGTTGGGGATGGTTCTGGGCTACGACGGACCGGGGCCGTTTTTTGTGGAGGCCCGGCTGGGCTGGGTTAAAGCCCATGGTCGGTATGGGCAAGTTATTGCCAATGATTCGGCCAATAATTTCCGCATCACCTATTTTGACGGAAACAATGGGTTACACCTTTGGGCCGGGAATACCGTCGATGGTGAATTGAATACCCGGATTTCCCAGGGGGAGGCGGCTTTGGATCTGGGGTTTGCTCTAAATACCGGACTGGGGTCGGTGAAGCTCACCGCAGGCCCCCTCTGGGGGCATCTGGACCGGGAATATGATTCAAGTTTTCTCCACCCGCTGAATGTGGTCTATTCCCAGGATGAAGCCCTGGACAGTGAATATCTGGGCGTGCGGCTGGGGGTAAAGGCCCGATGGGCCGTCCGGCCGGCCTGGGATCTGGCCCTGGCCGGGGGCATGGCCCTGGTGGAGATGGAAGGCCGGTACCAAGGGGTCGGGTATCTGGACGGGGTATTCAATGGGAAGGACAGTGTCCGGGACCGTCAAACCACCTGGCGGGGAGATCTGGGCGTCTCACTTTCCCATGCATATGCCCCCGGAATTGAATTTATCCTGGGGGCAGACCTGGTTTGGTACAAGGATATTCCCCGGGTGGTCCAGCCCACAGGTAGTCGTCATTACAATAATTTTGTTCCCGTCCAGCTGGCCTTTGAATCGGCCCGAATTTGGAAGGTGACCGGGGAAATCCGGTTCTATTTTTAGGATTGAAGACCATGGGGAATGGGTGGAACCGATAACAAAAGGGATGGGAATTTCCTTTTTAACCATCCACCGGGGCTGCATCCCGTAGGCATTTAGATCCCGGGCTTGACAAAGGCCCTTGGTTTCATCTATGGCTGTGATCTCCCCCCGGGGTCCGGGGGCGGCAAGAACCTGACCAAAAAAGGACGTTTATCCATGAAATTCAGACCCTGCATTGACCTGCGCCAGGGCAAGGTGGTCCAGATCGTGGGCTCCACCCTCAAGGACCAGGCACCGGACACCATTGTGACCAATTTTGAAAGCCCGGACTCTCCGGCGGATTTTGCACGGACCTACCAGAAGGACGGACTGGTGGGCGGCCATGTCATTGCCCTGGGCCCGGGGAATAAAGAAGCGGCCCTGTCAGCGCTTTCCGCCTACCCCGGCGGCCTCCAGATGGGGGGTGGGGTCACCCCGGACAATGCCGGGGAATTTTTGGACGCCGGTGCCTCCCACGTCATTGTCACCTCCTATGTTTTTTCCAAGGGATGCATGGACATGGATCGGCTTCAAAAACTGGTGAAGGCCGTGGGCAAAAAGCGACTGGTCCTGGACCTGAGCTGCCGCTCCCGGGACGGGCAATTCTGGATTGTAACGGACCGGTGGCAGAATTTCACCCAGACCCCGGTGACCCCGGAAACATTAAATGCGCTGGCTGAGTATTGCGATGAATTCCTGGTCCACGGGGTGGATGTGGAGGGAAAAATGCAGGGCATCCAGGCGGACCTGGTCTCCCTTTTGGGAAAGCACAGCCCCATTCCCGTCACCTATGCCGGCGGGGCCAGCGCCTTTGAAGACCTGGACCAAGTCAAGGCCATGGGCAGCAACCGGGTAGCCCTCACCATCGGCTCGGCCCTGGATATCTTTGGCGGGGAAATTCCCTATGCCGATGTGGTGGCCTGGCACCATAACAACCAAAGACCGGAATAAAAAACACCGACCGCTACATTCCTTTAGATCACTTACCATTACTAGTAAATTTAGTTGACTTGTTTTAGAGGGTCCCCTACAAATGGCCCAATCAGGCTCAATTAATCTTAAAACCAAGGGGAAATCCCTAAGTGACATGGAAAAAAGTTTAAAATCACCGCTGTTTGTAGATTTAGATGGAACGTTTATTAAATCAGACACATTATATGAAAGCGCACTCGTTGCCATCAAACAAAACCCCATTATTTTTTTTAAGCTTCTGCTTTGGTTGTTCCAGGGAAAAACAATTCTAAAACAGAAGCTTGCCGAATGTGTAGCACTTCAAACGCATTTACTTCCACGCAATCCGGAATTTCATGCGTTTTTAAAAAAAGAAAAAAACAAAAGGGATATTATTTTATCCACAGGAAGTGCAGAAAGGTATGCCAAGGAGTTTGCCCAGCAATCAGACATATTTTCAGCCTTTATCAGCTCGACCCCGGATTTAAACCTTAAGGGGAAAAATAAACTCAAAAAAATACAGGAAACTTCGAAATCCTTTTCCTATGCAGGGAACAGCTTGGAAGACTTTGAAATTTTTCCCCATGCCGAAGAAAAATACCTGGTTAATCCAAGCAAGCGCGCTAAAAAAAAGGCATTTTCTTCTGAGATAAACAAAATTTTCGATGATAACCCCATGGGATTTAGGGATATTTTAAAACAAGTTCGAATTCACCAATGGTTTAAAAATTTTTTACTTTTCGTCCCCCTGCTGGTTTCGGGGAAATACCTGAATCCAGGTTGTTTTTTATCCGCCGTCATTGGATTTTTCAGTTTCAGTTGTATCGCTTCGGCCACATATATAGTAAATGATTTACTTGACATAAATTCGGACCGGCAATGCACAAGCAAGCAGCACAGACCTGTTGCAGCCGGTAAATTAGGTATTCTAAATGCCGTGGTTTTGGCATCTATTCTCTTCCTGACGGCGCTGGTCTCGGCGTCAGCTTTAAACGGATATTTTACACAAATACTATTGACCTATTTACTCTGCACTTTGATTTACTCCTTCAAGATCAAACAACACATGGGGTTGGATGTCATCACTCTGGCAGGACTCTATACCATCCGAATCGCAGCCGGAGCAGCCATATTATCCGTACCGGTTTCTTTCTGGCTTCTCTCCTTTTCCATGTTTATTTTCTTCAGTCTGGCACTGCTCAAACGATGCGCGGAACTAAAAAGTTTGGAGGATCAAAAAGGTGAAACAATGAACGGCCGGGGCTATACAACAAGGGACTTCCCAACCTTGTCCAGCATCGGTATAACATCCGGGGGAATGGCCCTGGTCACATTCTGCCTGTTCATACAAAGCGAATCCATATCGACCCAATACACACGACCTGTATTAATTTGGATAATCATCCCCGTCATTGGCTACTGGCTCACCCGAATGTGGATCAAAACCCATCGCGGAGAAATGCACGATGACCCCATCGTCTTCTCAATAACGGACAGACCAAGCATCACCTCAATAATTATCATGATTACCTTAACCATTCTAGGAAAACTCCTATGAGCTCCTTGACGGTATCCTTTATTTTAACCAGCATATCCCTTTCGGTCGGCGCTCAAATCCTATTTAAATGCGGCATGTCGGCACCAAAAATCCAAACCGCACTCAACACGGAAAACCTCAGTGCCCTATGGCCAATAATCGGTAATCCATATATTTGGGGGGGATTAACGGCCTACGCACTAAGTGCTACATTATGGCTCCTTGTTCTTTCAAAGGTTGAAGTCAGTCAAGCTTACCCATTTGTCGGCCTGGGTTTCATCGGAACCATGGTATTTGGAAACATTGTTCTCAATGAACCCATCACAGGTGGAAAATTCGTGGGGACTCTGCTGGTTGTCACTGGAGTGATACTCATCTCCCGATGAGCCCGATAGCCATGCGCATTTTACCAATCAAAAACACACCTATTTATTTAACAATTTACATCCTTTATTTCCTCGGATGTTACGGATTGGCAATGGCCTGGTACAACAAAGGCTTTTTTTCGGTTTATAATATTTTTTTTGACACCGACCCCAACACTACCCTGCAATCATTTGCCCATGCATGGGGCAGACATGCGGTGAGTCACCCCATCATCGAATTATTTGCCATTCCCATTCGCATTTTGGAAATAATCGTTTCACGCCTTGGGTTTATTTCGGATAGGATTCAGTTCAGGGAGATCATTGCATTGGGAATCTGCCCCTTTATTTCGACCCTCTCCATTCACATTTTTTACAAACTCCTCATGGAGATGAACCTAAAGACGGATCAAGCAATTTCAATCTGCGCCATATACGGGCTTAGTTTCTCAAACCTGATGTTTGCCGTTCTTCCTGAAACATATGCTCTGTCATCCTTCTTTATCCTCACTTTATTTTATTATTACCTAAGGAATCGTAACCGCGATTATGACAATACATGGATTTGGTACACCATTGGTGTCTTTTTAGCGGGTATAACAATAACCAATGGATGGATTTTCTTCATTGTCACCCTGACATACTTCATACGGGCGAAAAAATGCCCTCCATGGACCTCCTTAAAAAAGACTATTCTACGTTCATTTTTTGTCTTAATAACAATTTATAGTTATTTTTTTGGCGCCCACTTCCTTCTTGACGCATCCATCGGAAACGAAGGTCAAATGACATGGATCCTCCAACACTCGACCCTTTCTCTTGCAAAGATTTCAAACAATGCGTTAAACTTTTTCACCGCATCAATCCAAGCCATATTCGTAATTGGCTCCCAAGTTTCCAGCCATGCTGAAGGCGGCATCTATTTTAATGCGTTTTCCTTTGTTCAGCCAGGGCCATACCGATTTCTGGGGATTGCCGGGTGGATGGTCATGGCCATAATCATCCCAAGGATCCATTCCCCCAAAATGCAGTTTTCAAAATTAGGCGAGATGCGCTTTCTTTCAGCCAGTGTGATCACATTCAATTTTTGCCTTCATTCTGTCTTTGGGCAAGAAACTTTTATGTATACCCAGCACTGGATAGTCCCCCTTTTCCTGTTAATAACCCCATGGTTATCAGAGAAAAGAAAGCTCATGGTCCTGGTGATCATTACCCTTTTCTGCCTAAATCTTAATTTTTTTCTAAATGCGGAATCACTTATCAATATGACACCTTGTGATGCCACATAAACTCACCCCCAAAAAGCAGTCAGCGCTCCGTAGTTAATCCATGGGATTATTTTAACGACCTGGGGTGCGATGGATTTGTGACTGGAGTCTGGTCACTTTTTCCATTTATTTAAGGATTTTTTTCAAGAATAAACCGCCACTACCCGAATGGGATACTTGGGGTGGCTGTTTTTCCATTTCCCCGAAAGGCGGGATTTCAGGGCGGACTTGGCCAAGAGAGCGGCCTGGTGATGTGAAAAGGGGCCCGTGTGGGGCCCCTTTGGATGCATCTGATTCACCGGAACCCAGCGATTGGGTCCGATCTTGGCCTCCAATTCAAATAGGGAAACAGAGGCCGTGGCTTGGGCTGACATTAATTCACCGCCACCAGGGAAACCCCCAGTTTCTTCTCCACGGCCTGGATCTTGTCCAGGGTGTCCTTGTCCAGGGTTTTGGGTTCGGCGTCG
>JAKSBM010000833.1 GCA_022361135.1 Desulfobacterales bacterium
ATTCAAATCCAAGGGATATCGCATTGCGCTTGACGATTTCCTTTACGATGACCGATTCGACCCCATGATCGGCCTCAGCTCCATGATTAAATTCGACCTCATGGCCACCCCCCTGGACAGCCTGGCGCCCCTGGTGAAAAAGCTCAAGGATAAATACCACCTCACCCTGCTGGCGGAAAAGGTGGAAACACACGATGAGTTTGAACAGGCCAAGGAAATGGGATTCGGCCTCTTCCAGGGCTATTTTTTCGCCAAGCCCGAAATCCTCTCCAAAAAGGAAATATCCACCTCGGGCATCACCAAGCTGCGGCTGATCAATGAGCTGGGAAAATTAAAACTCAACCTAAAGAACATCGAAGAGCTGATCAGAAAGGATATTTCCATCTCCTTTAAGCTGCTCAAATTCATCAACTCCGCCTATTTCAGGCGCATCAGCCCCATCAACACCATCAAGGACGCCATGATCGTCCTGGGCACGGACGAACTGAAAAAATTCATCAATGTGGTGGCTTTGTCCAACATCAACGACAGCAAACCCAACGAACTCATCCGGGCTTCCGTGGTCCGGGCCCGCATGTGCGAACTCTGCGGCACCCTGCTCAAATCCCGTTACTCCACGGAAGAACTCTTCACCCTGGGCCTTTTTTCAACCATGGACGCCCTTTTGGACATCACCATGGAAGAGATTGTTACCCAGGTCTCCTTTTCCGATTCCATCCGGGAGGCCCTTTTGGGACAGGATCCGGACTTCAAGAAAATCCTCTTCATCGTCAAATCCTTTGAAAAGGGAAATTGGGAACACCAGGTTTTCAAAATCATGGAGGGAAAAACCCTCATGGAAAAGCTGCCTGAATTTTACCTGGACGGCATTAAAATGGCCGACTCCCTTTTTTCCTGATTCCCCATAAAAAAAGGCAGGTTCCTTGAAACCTGCCCACAATTCACTGGTGATACCTTGGAATCAGTGCATTCCCAGATGCGCCTCGGCATAGGCCTGGATGCAGGCGGGATAAAGTTCCCATTCCTTGGCCAAACCTTTTTTCTTCACATCGTCCAGGGTATCCCCATCTTCTATGTCAAAGGTCTTTTGACCGATGATGGGACCGGTGTCTTCCCCGTAGTCGATGTAATGGACGGTGCAGCCCCCCACCTTGCATCCGTAACGGAAGGTATCTCCATATCCGTCGGTGCCCGGGAATGAGGGTAAAAGGGCGGGATGAATGTTCATGATCCGATGTTTCCCCGGCAGGGTATTGATGCGGTCGATGAAATAGGGAGTGAGCACCCGCATGAATCCGGCCAGGACCAGAAGATCCATGTCATATTCGGCAATGGCGTCCAGCAATTGGCGCTCGGCAATGGCCCGGGTTTTCAAGAAAAAGGCCGCCTTCTCCCGGGAGGCATTTCCCATGAGGCTCTGTTTTTCATAGACCTCATCCAGGTCAAAATCCCCCGGCAGCATCTCCGGCGTGATCCCTTCCTTGCATTGCCCAATGATCCGGGCATAGTCCACCACAAAGGTGGGGATCCCCCCGTTTTCCGCCCGGTTCAATCCCTTGACGCCGGGAACATCCGAACCGGTGAAAATCACCTCGGCCGAAATGGCATCCGAGGCGCAGGCATCAATGATTGCCTGTAGATTGGTTCCCCCGCCTGAAATCAGGGTTCCCACCTGAAGCTTACGCTGTGTCATACCCACCTCCTATTGGTTTCCATATCCGTTTTGTTCGCCGCAATCCGGGCATACCCAGGTGATCCCGTTGCAGGTCACCCCCCACTGGTTCTCATACATACAGCCCTGGCACATGGCAAATCCGCACCGGCATTGCCAGCAGAACATGAATTTTTCCCTGCAGCAATGGCACTCTTTTTCCCGCTTCCTTCGCCGCCGTTTCCGCGGGGTTGCGCCTTTTTGATCGGTCATATAAATCTACTTCTCCTTTTCCCTAAAAGATAGTATATATGCCTTGAATTGAAGAAAAATTCAACATCCAAAAGGGTAAGTTACATGACGGAAACCAAAAATTGTGTATATCTCATCGACGGCAGTGCATTTCTCTACCGGGCCTTCCACGCCATTCGGAGTCTGGCCACCGCAGCCGGCCATCCCACCAATGCCACATTCGGATTCACCCGGATCCTATTGAAGTTGTTAAAGGAAAAGGCACCCACCCATGCCGCCGTACTCTTTGACGTCAAAGGGCCCACCTTCCGCCATGAAATGTACAAGGAATACAAGGCCAACCGCCCCCCCATGCCCGAGGAGCTGGCCGTGCAAATCCCGGACATCAAGCGCATGATCCGGGCGTTGAACATCCCTATTGTGGAAAAACCGGGATACGAGGCCGACGACCTCACCGGCACCCTGGCCAAGCGGGCCCAGGAAGAAGGATTCAAGGTGGTCATGGTCACCGGGGACAAGGATTTCATCCAGCTCATCACCGAGGACTGCGATCTCTGGGATCCCATGAAGGACACCATCACCGACCTGGCCGCCGTGCGAAAGGACAAGGGCATTGAGCCCCTGCAATTCATCGATGTCCTGGGCCTGGCCGGGGACACCTCGGACAATATTCCCGGGGTCAAGGGCGTGGGCCCCAAGACCGCCATCAAGCTCATCTCCGATTACGGTTCCATCGACGGGATCTACGAAAACCTGGACCAATTGGTGAAACGGAAAAAACTCCACGAAAACCTCACCAACAGCAAGGACATCGTCTACCTGAGCCGGGACCTGGCCACCATTGCCCAGGATGTAAAACTGGAGGGCTGCACCGAGGATTTCAAACTCACGGAATTCGACACCCAGAAGGCCTTTGAGCTTTTCCAGGAAATGGAGTTCAAAAATCTGGCCCAGGAATTTGCCCAAAAGGCGGACAAGACGGAAAAGGCCTACAAACTCATCCACACCACCACGGAAATGGAACGGCTGGCCAAGGTACTGGAAAACAAAACCATCTTCGCCGTGGACACGGAAACCACCTCCAAGACCCCCACGGAAGCCGACCTGGTGGGAATTTCATTCTCCTACCAGGAAAATTCAGGCTTTTACATCCCCGTGGGCCACACCTTCCCCGGGGACATGGACCAGCCGTCCAAGGAAGAGATCCTTCGGATTTTCAAACCCATCCTGGAAAACCCCGACATCAAAAAGGTGGGGCAGAACATCAAGTACGATTACATTGTCCTGTCCCGGTACGGCATCCAAATGGAAGGCATTGCCTTTGACACCATGATTGCCTCCTACCTGCTCAACCCGGCCACCCGGGGCCACAGCCTGGACCGCATTGCCATGAACCTGTTTGGGTATAAAATGATCGCCTATGAAGAGGTGGTGGGCAAGGGCAAGAACCAGGTGGGATTCCAGGAAATCCCCATCCTGGAGGCCATGGATTATGCGGCCGAGGATGCCGACATCACCTACATGGCCTACCTGCGCCTCAAGGAGGACCTCAAGGAACAGGGACTCTCCGACCTCATGGAGACCATGGAGGTTCCCCTGATCACGGTGCTGGGGGACATGGAAATGGCCGGTATCAAGGTGGACCGCATGGCCCTCAAGGACCTCTCCCAGACCTTTGAAACGGAAATGAAACAATTGGAAGAAGAGATCCATTCCCAGGCCGGGGAGGTGTTTAACATCAATTCTTCCCAGCAACTGGGGGCCATCCTCTTTGAAAAACTGGAACTGCCCGTCATTAAAAAAACCAAAAAGAAAACCGGGTATTCCACCGATGTGGAGGTCCTGACCAAGCTGGCGGAACAACACGATTTACCCGCCCATGTCCTGCGTTACCGCAGCCTGGGCAAGCTGAAATCCACCTACGCCGATGCCCTGATGCAGCTCATCCACCCGGAGACGGAACGGATCCACACCAGTTTCAATCAGACCATCACCGTCACGGGGCGGCTCTCCTCTTCCAATCCCAACCTGCAGAACATCCCCATCCGCAAGGCCGAGGGAAAGAAAATCCGGGAAACCTTTATCCCCGAAGAGGGGTACACCTTGATCTCCGCCGACTATTCCCAGATCGAGCTGCGGCTGCTGGCCCACTGCGCCGAAGACGAAATCCTCATCGACGCCTTTAACAGCGACGAGGACATCCACACCCGCACGGCCCAGGAAGTCTTCCAGGTCATGCCCGGTCTGGTCACCGACGACCTGCGCTCCCAGGCCAAGGCCATCAACTTCGGCATTGTATACGGCATGAGTGCCTTCCGCCTCTCCAACGAGCTGGGCATCACCCGGAAGATGGCCGCCACATACATTGACAATTATTTTGCCCGGTACTCCGGGGTGAAACAATTCATCGACGACACCATTGCCAGCACCAAGGAAAGCCGGGAAACCGCCACCATTTTCGGACGGAAGCGTCGCCTGGACGACATCCGTTCCTCCAATGCCAATTTGCGGAATTTTGCAGAACGGGCGGCCATCAACACCCCCATCCAGGGGTCTGCCGCCGACTTAATTAAACTGGCCATGATTCAAATGGCCCAAGCCCTCCACGCTGAGAATCTCTCCTCCCGAATGCTCCTCTCCGTACACGACGAAATTATTTTTGAGACCCCCCTGGATGAGACCCAGGCCCTCATTGACCTGGCCACAGAGGTGATGGAAAATGTCCACCCCCTGAAGGTGCCCCTGAAGGTGAATTTTGGAACCGGCGACAACTGGGCACAGGCACACTAGCGAAGGAAAGGCAAAAGCAAGCCCCATGGAAAATAAACGAATCGGCATCGTCATTAAAAACGAAGGCGATGCCCAGGCCAAGGCGCAGGAACTGGTACGCACCTTGGGAGATAAATGCTGCGTTATCCACACCCACAACGTTCCCCCGGATACCCCCATCCCCGACGACATCGGTGCCATCGTGGTCCTGGGCGGGGACGGAACCTTCCTCTCCGTGGCCCGATTCATCGGCACCCGGGACATCCCCCTCATGGGGGTGAAATTCGGAGAGGTGGGCTTTTTGGCGGAAACCACGGAAGACCATCTTTACCAGGCCATTGACGCCCTGTGCAAGGGCGACTACATCATCCGGGAACGGACCCGGCTCACGGTGCGGGTCATCCGCGACGACAAGGAGATTGTCCGCGAGGACGTGCTCAACGATGCCGTGATCAACAAATCTGCCCTCTCCCGGCTGGCCTCCTGTGCCGTCTACCTGGATGGGAACTACCTGACCACCTACCGGGCCGACGGCCTTATCGTGGCAACGCCCACGGGCTCCACGGCATACTCCCTGGCCGCCGGCGGCCCCGTGGTCCACCCCGAGGTGCCGGGCATTGTCCTCAGTCCCATCTGCCCCTTTACCCTGACCAACCGCCCCCTGATCATCCCGGACCACACTCCGATTGAGATCCGCCTGGCCGGCAGTCCCGAGGACATCGTCCTCACCCTGGACGGCCAGACCGGCCACGAACTGGATCCCGGGGACCGGATCTTCCTCAAAAAGAGCCCCAGCCCGGTGAAGATGATCTCCTTCAACGACCAGAGCTATTTCAAGGTCTTGAAAACCCGCCTCCACTGGAGCGGGGGACGGCGGAACCCGGAATAAAAAAATCCCCCGGGCCCAAGTGCCCGGGGGATTCGTATCCATGGTCCCCTGTTATTTTAACCGGGGGCCTTTTCCAGGGTCATCCGTCCCCGTAACCAGCCCAGGGTTTGCTCACCTGGATCAAATAATTGGAACGCAGGGCCAGATCATCGATGAGGTCCACCACATCATCCTCATCCAATTCCGGGGACATGTAATGGGCCCCCTGGAACAGCTTTCCATCCCCCATGGGTTCCCCCAGCCGCAGGCCAAAGACCCCCACATTGACCCAGACCGCTTTGATCCGGGGATAGGCATCCAGGACAGACAGGGTTTCCTTGATGCTCACCAGGGTCTCCCCGGGGGCGCCCAGGAGCAATGAGACCCC
>JAKSBM010000994.1 GCA_022361135.1 Desulfobacterales bacterium
TTGGAAAGATCCACCTCAACATCCACATCCGTGGCCGGGTCACCGTCGGTGGTCACGGTGAGGGTGACGGTCTCTCCGGGAGAAAACTGGTCAAAATCCGTGAGCAGCAGCCCGGCATTGTCCCGGAGTTCAAAGCCATCAACACCCAATGTGGCTCCATCCTGGCTTTCCAATGCCAAACCATCCAGAGCCAGGTCCATGTTCCCATTGGCCTGGTTAATCTCTTCCACCGCCCCCTCCAGGGCCAGCTCAAACTGCTCTTCCAGACTCCCCTGGGAGGAATCCACCACAAATTCACACCGGGCTTCCCGGCCATCCACATGGAGGGTGAATGCCACGGTATCCCCGTCCTGGGCCTGGGTGACGCTGTCCAGGTTGAAGACCATGCCCGTGGAGGAGGAATGGGCGGAAATCCCGTCAATCTGATTTAATTCCTCCGCCAGAACCGCACTGGACCGGTTTCCATCACTGATATTAATTTCCTGGCTGCCCCCGGCCCCGCCGGAGACGGTGAGGGTCTGGTCGGCAAAGCTGGCGTCCAGGGTGTCATTCACATCCCCGCTGCCCGAGGAAATCCCCCCCATGCCCGGCCCCTGGGCCTGGCCCGTGACCTGGTCTCCAATGACACCCTCATCCACCACGGTGAATTCATAGGTGGTATTGGGGTCGGAACTGCCCTGGATATTATGGATCCCGGCCTGGGAAAGCCCCATGTCCACGTTGACGGTCCGGCTCTGGGATCCGTTCTGGATCACCATGGCAGAATCCTTGGAATAATCGATTTTATCCCCGTAAAAAAGACTGGCCAGCATCTCGGATTCCCCGGCGGTGTATGTGCCCTCCAGGGGCGTTGAATAAAGGGATTGGCCCGCCCCCTGGGAATGGGTAAGGTTGGTGTTCCAGATGGTCTCCTTGGCCAACTCATCCAAATTGGCCTGGTTTTCGGGAATCACCACATCCCGGATTTCCAAAAGGCCGCCCATCTCTCCGGAAGTGATGTCCGAGGTGATGTCGATGGTGGTGCCGGAAAGACCGTTCCAGATAATCTGGTCCTCTTCCATGGTCAGGGTATAGGCAGAGCCGTCGCTGACCAGGGGGAGGCCGGAACTGGTGCTCACCAGAAAACTGCCGTCGCCCTTGGTGGTGACTTGAATGTCCATGAGGGTTCCCAGTCCGTCCACCAGGGCGTTGCGCTGGTCCCGCAAATCATTGGCATTGCCCCCGGAACTTTCCGCAGCCAGGATGGCATCGTTGAGAGCGGCGATCTGGCCCGTGTACTGGTTCACCTGCTGGACATCGGCCCCCAGTTCCTGGTTCACATCGGCCCGGAGCTGGGTGAGTTCCCCCTCCATGGCATTGAACCGCTGGGTCAAGGCCAGGCCGCTTTCGTAAACCTGGGTCTGCTGGGCATCCCCCGAGGGATCATTGGCCAGGGCATCCCAGGAATTCCAATACGTATCCGCGAGGGAGTTAAGATCATTGTCGCCGGTGGTGCCAAAGAGGCTTTCCAGGGTGGCCAGGTATTGGGCCTCAATGTCCAAACCGGCCTGGCTGGACATCTCCGTGGTGAGCCGATTTTCCAAAAGCTGGTTCACATCCTGATTCACCTGCTCCACGGAAACCCCGGTCCCGTAAATCTGCCCCCCCTGGTTGATGGAAGGATTGGTGATGTGCTGGGTGCTCTGGACGCTGTAATCGGCATTGTCCACATTGGAAATATTCTGGCCGGTGACGCTCAAGGCGGCCTGCTGGGTCATGATGGCAGACTCGGCCATGTTCAGGATGGAATTCAACCCGCTCATTGGAGTCTCCTTCCCCGTCCCCCGTCAACGGGAATGAAATGGTATTGACGGGCATAATGGGAAAAGCCCCGGACCCGCCCCAGGGTATCCCCCAGGCTGGTCACATTTCGCCGGGCCTTTTCCATGAGTTGGGCATGGGCCCTGCGCAGGGAATGATCATGGTCAATTTTTGAATCCTGCTTTGCCATTTTCTTCAAACCGGCCAGGGACTGAATCAGGGCCTCCCGACAGCTATTCTTCCGGGCAATTATTTCCCCGAGCATCTTCAGATCAAAGGTCTGGGCCGCATGGTATTCCGCATCCAGAATCCCCCCCAGATTCCGACACAGGGTTTCGGCCTGGACCAGGGCAAACCGGGTGGACGTGGCCTGGACCGGGGTGGGCTGCCCCCATGTAGATGGGTCCAGGGCAGATACTTTTTTTTCACTGTAAAAATCCTGAAGTTTTGTCATGGTATCCCCCTATTATTTCATCTGAATTACGGTGCTCATCATGGAATCCACGGTGGTGATCACTGTGGAGTTGGCCTCGAATGCCCGCTGGAGGGAAATCATGGAGGTGAATTCCTCGGTGATATCCACATTGGACATTTCCAGGGTATTGGGTGAAATCGATCCCAACCCGTTTTCCCCGGGCTTATTGGTGATGGCCGGGCCACTGTCGTTGGTGGCGCTAAAGAGGTTTCCCCCTTGACTATAAAGGCCGTTTTCATTGTTAAAATCCGCCAGGGCCACCCGGAACAAGGGGATCTGCTGCCCATTGGAGTAGGAGCCGGTGACCACCCCGTCCGCATTGACGCTCACATCGGTGAGATCCCCGGGGGGGTAGCCGTCGGAATCCTGGTAGGTGGTGGAGGAAGCCCGGGAATACTGGGTGGTGGACAAAGGATCGTTGACAAAATTCTCCCCATCGTACCGGGAGCCCAGGTTCAGGGAGATATCCATCTCCGTGGAGCCATTATCCCCCCCCAGGAAATCCGCAGTGAATTGGAAATACCCCGTGCTCTCGGCCTCGTCCACGGGCACCTCCCGCCAGGCCGTGGAGCCCTCAATGTCAAACTGGATATAGGATTGATCCTCCAGGGGATGGGTATCGGTGCCGGTTTTCAGTTTTTCATCAAAGGTAAAGACAATGTCCTCGATGTCGTCTTCGTTGCCGGAACCGTCCAAATCAATGATGGCCCGGTTTTCATCCCCCTTGATCACGGCATCGGGATATTCCTCCGGGGGCACATCCGGATCCACGGAGAAACTCAGGGTATCGCCGTCCACAGGTGCAGCTCCGGTTCCCAGGGCCGTGTCAAAGATCAAATCCGTGGACCCATTATTGTTAAAATCAATCCCAACCCCGCCGGCGGGCACGCCGCTGGTGGTGAGCTGGGCATTGGCATATTCTTCGGGCGGGGTGGGATTGATTTCAAAACTCAGACTCTGCCCCCCCTGGTTGGAGAGTTCTTCGTCAAAGGAATACTGAACCACAGCCCCTTCGGTGGTGGGCTGGCCGGGCGGGGTCACCCGGAATTGGACCTGGGAGGCATTGCTTTCCGCCACAATGATCTCCACCTGGCAGCCCCCATCATCGACCACGCTCCATTGGGTGCCGTCCCATTCCAACTCCACGGCTGCCGGGTTACCACTGCCGTCCAGGGAGGGCACGGCCCCCAAAGTCCCCGGATCCACCACGGAAACCGTGGGGTTGTTTTCCGGCACGAAATCATAGGTGGGATTGGTGAAATCCTCGGTTTTCAAGGGTTCATTCCAATACCATTGCCCGGATCGGTCATCGAATCTCAGCCCAATATCCTCACTGGATTGGGTCATGTCCGTGGGATTGGTGATCTGCACCGTATTCTCATTGACCAGGTAACTGGAGCCGCCGTTGGAAACCATGTCCGATACCAGGGACCCATTGGCCGCCGCATCTTCGGGATTGCTCCACTGCCATTGTTCCGTCACCGGGTTCCAGACCATGCCGCACCCCTCGGCATCACGGGTCATGGTGTTGGGATCGTTGATTTCCATGTGGGTGTTTTCCGAGGCGCCCCCCCCGTAACTCACGTTTTTCAGGTTCTGGATATGGGTTTCATTGGGGTCATTGATGTCAAAACCAATGGTGTCCCCGGCCATGGCCGGCTTATCCAACTTGAGTTTGAGATCGGCCTCCCCCTCGTCATTGGGATCCAGGGAAATATGGACATTCTGGTCATCGGAATAGACCACCTGGGCATCGGGGTAGTTTTCCGGGATGCTGTCGGGGTCCAAAACCCAGCCATTGCCGTCGAAACTCAACTCCAAACCGTATCCGTCCAGGGGCATGGCCTCCCCGTCGGCCACCTCAAAATGGATGTCGTCGGGGCTGTTCATCCCCCCGGTTTCCACATTGCCCACCCGGCCGGTGAACTCCTCCATGGTGATATTGGTGATCTTTCCCGAACTTTCGGAGAATTCGATACTCCCCCGGGATAAAAGCCCCTGGGATTCCGTGCCCTGGACCAACTCCCGTTTATCCTCCTCGGGATTGCAAACCACGATGTATTCCCACTCCGTTTCCGACACCTTGTCGTACATGATGGTGATGTCATGGGAAGACCCCAATGAATCATAGGCCTTGACCACGGTCTGCTATTCATAGCTGCCCGACGACACCGCCGTGGTCTCCCCGGCCTCATAGGTATAGGAATTGGACAGCACCCCGGAGTTGGACTCGGCATCGGCATCCAGGTTGGTGACCACGGTGAGCTCTTCGGTCTCCTTGGGCGGGCTGTTGAAATCGTCCAAAATCAAATCGGTCATGGCCCCGATTTCCTCCCCGGTGTCCGGGTCCACATTCCAGCCCTGGACCACGTATCCCGATGGATTCACCAGGGCCCCGCTGTCGTCAAAGGAAAAATTCCCCGCCCGGGTATAGAGCATTTCATCGCTGCCGGGCTGGCTCACCACAAAAAA
>JAKSBM010000587.1 GCA_022361135.1 Desulfobacterales bacterium
AAACACTTCACCTTGAACACCGCCCTCAAGGCCGGCTGGAACCCCATCCAGGAAGGCCTGGAATCCGGGGACATTGACTGTGCCTTTGTCCTGGCCCCCATTGCCATGGACCTCTTTGCCTACGATTCGCCCATTAAACTGGTGCTCTTCGCCCATAAGAACGGCTCCACCTTTGTGCGCTCCCGCCATTACGACCACCGGTTCGACTCCCTGCAAAGCTTTTACAAGTACAAGGTGGTGGACATCCCCCATAAGATGTCCGTCCACCACATGCTGGCCCACCAATTCCTCAAGGAACTGGGGCTGAAACCCGGTGTTCCCGGTAAAAAAGCCATCAATGTCCGCTTTGAGGTGGTTCCCCCCATCCAGATGCCCAAAATCATGAAGGAAAACGAAGATGTGGCGGGCTTCATGGTGGCCGAGCCCGTGGCCACCAAGGCCATGGCCATGGAAACCGGAAACCTGGAATTCTACTCCGCCTCCCGCTGGGACGATCACCCATGCTGCGTGGTGGCCATGCAGGACGATTTCATCCAGAAACATCCGGAAGCGGCCGAGGAATTTGTATCCCTGCTGGTGGAAACCGGAGAATACATTGAAAATGATAAGGAACGGGCCGCCAACATCGCCATTGATTTCCTGGATCCCGACGGCAAATTGGGACTCAATCCGGCCGTGCTGGAAAAGGTATTTTCACAGCCCCAGGCCATCCGGTGGGACGGGCTCTAACCCGAAGCAAATGACCTGGACAAAATTCAAAGATATATGCATGATGTAATGGGTATCGGCAAAATCATTGACCTGGAAAAATTCATCCAACCCGAATTTGCCAATACCGCCTATAAAATTTAAAGCACTTTGAGGAGAGATGCTATGAAAATCACAGACCCGGATGTCATCAAACACGGGGAACAGGATCTCATCGAGGCCGTCACCTCGGACCTGGACATGGAGGCCGTAAAACAAATCCTTAAGGATCGCCTCAAGGCCGCTCCCCTGGCCTCCAAGGGCGGGGAAATCGTGGTCCATGAAAACCAGATCGCCTTTCGGCTGGATTTTGAAGTACAGCTCAGCGGCAGCCTGCTCTTTGACCGGGAAGGCAACTACCTGGCAGCGGCCGAACCCGACGCTCCCGTGGAATTTGACATGCCGGTGGATGAAGCCGACATGGACGCTCCCATGGAAGCTGCGCCCATCATGGATGAGCCGGCCATGGAAGATCCCATCATGGATCTCACCGAAGAGGATATCCCCGAAGAGCCCCAAGAGGATGTGCCCGTGGAAATGGACCTGGATGAAGAGGATCTCATCCCGGAGAGTCAGCTCCCGGAACTGGACCTTGCCCAAGAAGAGCCCATGGAAGCGGAGTCGGTGGAAGAACTGGATCTGGACGAAGAGGAACTGGCCATCGACCTGCCCGATTACGAAGAAGACGATCTTCTGGATGAAGACGATGAAGAGGTGGATATCACCCTCACCGAAGAGGAGGTGGAAATCCCCGAACTCCCGGACCAGGAAGAAATGGGCCCGGAGGATTTACCCCAGGATGAACTTCTCCAGGAAAAAATGCTGGACGACGACATCAGTGATATCATCAAGGAAAGCCGTGAATTCTGGGAACAGAAAAAGAATTCGTGATGGTGTCCCATGTCCCTTCCCATTGTCGACCCAGATAAACTCCTTGAAATCATGGGCCATGACAGCGGCCTGATCCGGGAATGCTTCCAGGATTTTCTCCAGTCCGAACAGGAAATGCTGGACGACATCCGCCAAGCCCTGGACCGGTCAGGGGCAGAGGCCCTGGTCTTTGCCGCCCATAAGCTCAAGGGAAGTCTGGGTTGTCTGGCCGCAGCTCCGGCCGTGGAAGCCGCCGAGGCCCTGGAGCGTGCCGGGCGATCCAAAACCATGGAACAGGGATATGAACTTTTGGAAGAATTGGAGTTTCAATGCTCCCGGCTGAGGGCCTTCATCCGAACCTTCCGCCCCTGATTTAGCACCTTCCTCAATACAAAATAAAACACCCCCTTGCAGCCGAAGCTGCAAGGGGGTGTTTGCGTTCTTGGGACGATCCCGGGCTTAGTATCTATAGTGATCCGGTTTAAATGGACCGTTCACGGAAACGCCCAGGTAATCGGCCTGTTCCTGGCTCAACTTGGACAGGTTCACGGCCAGATTTTTCAAATGGAGGCGGGCCACTTCTTCGTCCAGCTCCTTGGGCAGTGTGTAGACCTTGTTTTCCAATTCTTCCTTGGCAAGTTTGATCTGTGCCAGGGTCTGGTTGGAAAAGGAGGTGGACATGACAAAGGAGGGGTGTCCTGTGGCGCAGCCCAGGTTCACCAGACGGCCTTCGGCCAGAACCACAACGGACTTGCCGGACTCCATCACCCACTTGTCCACCTGGGGACGGATGGTGATGCGTTCCACCTTGGGATTGTCAGTGAGGTAGGCCATGTCGATTTCGTTGTCAAAGTGACCGATGTTGCAGATGATGGATTCATCCTTCATCGCCTCGATGTGCTCGCCGCGGAT
>JAKSBM010000941.1 GCA_022361135.1 Desulfobacterales bacterium
CGGTGATGTCCCGCACCAGGGAAAGGAAAAACTGCCGCCCCTGGTAATCCAGTACCGAGGCGGAAATCTCCACGGGAAATTTCTCCCCGTTCTTTTTCCGATGGACCGCCTCAAAAACCTGACGCCCGGCCCTCAGGATTTCATGGCGCACATCCTTACCCTCCACCAAACAGTCCCGGTTCTGGGCATTAAGATGGGCCGGAGTCATGGTCAAAAATTCGGAACGGGAATACCCGTACCGGCGACAGGCCATATCATTGACCTCCCGGAAAATGCCAAACCCATCCTCTTCATAGGGATGGAGAAATATGGCATCCTGGAAATTATTAAACAGGGCACGGAACCGGGCCTCACTGTCCTGGAGAGCCGCCTCGGCCTGTCTGCGCTGGGTGAGATCGAGAAAACAGCCCAGAAGCTTGACCACCTGCCCGTCCTTACGGATGGGGGCCGGATAAATCATCCCATAGCGCTCTTCCCCGTTCTGGGTTATAAAACACATGTCCCGGGGCCCATAGGGCTTTCCATTGAAAAAACGATTCAACCCGGTGAGCACCGACTCCACCCGATCCGGGGCCACGATGCTGGACACCCCGTATCCCCCCTGGATATCGGCCTTGGAAATGCCGAACCACCCCATGGCCGTTCGATTGGCATAGGAAATCCGGTGATCCCTTTCCACCTCCAGGATGGGTACGGGCAGGAAATCCGCCATTTCCCGGAACCGGGACTCGCTCTTCTCCAGGGCTTCCAAAAATTGCTTTTGCCGGGTGATGTCCGTGGTGATGGTCAGGGTAACCCGGCGACCGTCGGGCCATTCAATGGGGCGCTGAACCACTTCAAAATCCCGCTCCAGGATCCGATCCAGACATTGGAACCGCTTTGACTTTTCCTGGGGATCGGCATCGTGGCGACACCAGCGACAGGGCCGGGTCTGCCGTTCCTTTTGGAAAACCTGCCAACACCGTCTGCCGATGATGTCCTTGGGCTGTTTATGGAAATACCCGGCAGCGGTTTCGTTGACAAACAGGAGTTCCCGGCTCTGGTCCTCCACCACATAGACCCCGGAATTCAAATGGTCCATCACCCGGGTAAACTGATCGTGGGCCTGCTTCAACCGGGTTTCGAACATCTTTTCCCGGGTGATATCCCGGCCGCTGCCAACGGTGCCGATGATCTGCTGGTTTTCATCAAACAGGGGGGCCTTGTGGATGTCCAATACCAGGTAACGTCCCCGGACAAACCCCTCTTCCACAAATCGACCCGGCTTACCGGTCTGTCGCACGATGCGGTCCGACGCCACCCCGTTCTGATCAAAGGTGTGGATGTGGCCGTGCCGCCGCTCCCGCTGGGCAAAATAATCATCGGTTTTTCCCGCCGCTTCCACGGGGGTCCGGCAATGGAGTAACACCGAGCAGACCGCCCGGTTCACGTAGAGATATCGGTCTTCCATATCCTTGGCCCAGACCAGGTCGGGCACATTTTCAACCATGAGTTGTAAAAAGGAGGGATCCATGGAAAGGCCGGAGACATGTGAGGATTCAACGGATGATTTTCCCCGGCCGGGGTCGGATCTGTCCCCGTGAGAATTTGAGGGTGCAACCGATTGTTTTGAGCGGGGCAATTGATCGGCCATGTTTCATTCCTGGGTCCAAACGGGTTAGTGGAACAGGGAATTCACACCAGCTTCGTGCATTCAAATTGGGAGCTTTTTTTTCCTACACCATTTCCCGTACAAAAACCAGGGCCAACTATTTTTTTCTGGCTTTTCGAATGGTTAAACAAATATTGCCGAAGAAAATCAAAAAGGCGCCGACCCATCCCGCCAGGCCCAGGCTGGGGTCCATGGCGATGAAGGGGCCGAGGATAGCCGCCAGAAGAATACGGGTGGAGGAAATGATACTCCCCTCAATGGGGGTGACATATTTAAATCCCGTGGTGAGCAGATATTGCCCCACAATGGCAATGGC
>JAKSBM010000294.1 GCA_022361135.1 Desulfobacterales bacterium
AGAGATGGGCATGGACGACGGCCAGGTTCGACCCGATCTCCTCTACGGCATTGAAGAACTCATTGCCACCCCCTACCAGGATCTCATCACTGGTTCATCGGCAACGGAAATCATCGATGCCGGTGACGGCAACGACTGGATCACCACCGGAGGCGGGGACGACATCGTGGACGGCGGCGAAGGCTTTGATATCATAGACTACCACGGCCTCTCCCAGGGGGTCACCGTGAACCTGCTCAGCTACACCGATAATCTCTTCCGCATCGAAGGGGTGCGGGGCACGGACCACGACGATACCCTCTCGGGAACCACCCAGTCCAACCGGTTCATTGCCACCCTGGGTAATGATGTCTACGATGGCAGCATGGGGGATGATGGGGTGGACTATTCCGGTTTGACCCATGATCTCACCCAGACCCGCACCGACGACGGGGATTCGGAAATTCGATTCACCGATGACGACGGCAATGATTACACCCATGTCCTCACCGACATTGAATCCTTCACCGGCGGCCAGGGCAACGACGTTCTGGTGGGCGGTGACGGTGCCAATATCCTGGACGGCGGGTTGGGCAGCGACCAACTCACCGGCGGCGGCGGGGCCGATACCTTTGTCATTGGGCTGCAATACGGAGCACAGGACCGGATCACGGATTTTAATGCGGAAGAGGGCGATCTCATTGACCTGTCGGCATTTGATTCCATTTTTACGGATTTTGAAGATGTGGAAGCCGCCGCTTCTCAAGGGGATGATGGACTGGAAATTGATCTGGGCAACAACCAGAGTCTGATCATTGAAGGGGTGGATCTGGATGAATTGGAACCGGGCTTTTTCACCGGTGACCAGGGCAACCGCCTGCCCGATGCCGAGGAAGATGCCTTTACCCTCCTGGTGAACACCCCCCTGGTATTTGTCCTTTCAGACCTTTTGACCAATGACTCTGATCCCGACGGGGACGATCTCACCATCACCCAGGTGCGAAATGCCCGCAACGGGGAAATCACCACCTCGAATCTCGGCCAGTACACCTTTACACCGGATGAATGGTTCACCGGAACCGCCTATTTCGATTATACGGTCAGCGACGGCCGGGGCGGCACGGACACCACCACCGTAACCCTCACCGTGAACGCACCTCCGGCGGCTGTGGACGAAGAGCAGACCGTTTCCCAGACCACCATGAGTGTCACCTATACCGCCGATGAATTATTGGCCAACGACCTGGATCTGGACGGGGAAGAATTAACCGTGACCTCGGTGACGGTCCTGTCCAACGGCAGCGTCATCGACAATGGGGACGGCAGTTTCACCCTGAACCGGATCAAGGGGGACGAAGACAGTGAATTCACCTATACGGTGGAAGATGAAAACGGGGCCACGAGCACGGCCCACATCCTCCTGCGGGCCAATCCCGCCCCGGTGACGACCACGGATGTGGTGAGAACCGATGCCGGAGAGCGGGTGGTCTTTACCACGGCGGATCTCCTGTCCAACGATGGGGACGACGGCAGTTTCTCCTTTATTTCCAGGGACACCACCCCGGTGCGGGCGGAAAAGATTTCCGTGACCTATTATGAAATCCCCTGGTACATCTCCAACGTTCGGGATATCGATTGGGATGAGGATGATATCATCCACACCGAAGAAAAGAGTTCTCTACAATACAATCGTACGGACCGTGCCTTTTATTCATGGGGGCCCAACGATCGTTTTGCCCTCAAGGCCATTGCCAATATGGTTGTAGAGGAAGCGGGCTGGCATACCTTCTATGCTTCGGCCGACGACGGTGTGGAGGTCTTTGTGGATGGGGAATCCGTGGTGGCGGATCCGGGTCTCCATGGGTATCGCACCCGCCAGGGAAATGTCTGGCTGGATGAGGGCGTCCATGAAGTGGAAACCCATTATTTTGAGCGCTCGGGTGATGCCGGGCTGAGGGTGGCCGTTAAGAGACCGGGATATAGTACCCAGGTCCTGGGCAGCCCAATGTTGGTCCACCACTATGAAGAAGCCCTTTCCTTTGACAACATTGAAATCACTTCCTGGGCCGATCCCGACGGGGCCGACACCTTCCGGACCAAATACAATGTGGAATACTTTAACATTGAACAGGGCACCACCAATTTGAATTCCATTGATTTTGACGAAATGGATCCCATCCATACCCAAAAACGCAACAACCTGCATTGGTACAAAACCAATGGTAGCTTTTATAGTGGAGGCCCCAATGATTGGTTTGCCCTACGGGCCACGGCCCTCCTGGATCTGGATCGGTCGGGCAATTACATTTTTGGCGCCTATTCCGACGACGGCATCAAAATCTACATTGACGGTGATCTGGTCCTCAATGACCCCTACAAACACGGCACCCGGTACCGGGGCGCCTGGAAGCATTTAAATGCGGGCCAGTACGAATTGGAAATCCAATACTTCGAGCGCACCAGCCGGGCCACCCTCTATCCCTATATCCGGGAGCCGGGCAGGAATTTTGACCTCCTGGACAAGGATCATTTTGCACGCATGCCCGTATTCGGTTTTGACCATCCCGACCAGGAGTCCCCCGGTCATTTTGAATACATCCGCAATGGAGAATATGCCTTTGTTCCGGCCGAGGACTTTGAAGGCACCGTATCCTTTGACTATACGGTGGAGGACGACTACGGCGACACCTCGGTGGGCCGGGGAGAAATCCATGTCATGGCCGATGCCCTCACCTTGTATTCCGGATCCGGGGACGAAACCCTGGAGGGCTGGAACAATGACGACACCTTTCACTTTGACGCAGGGGACGGTTCAGACCGCATCGTGGACACCGGCGGGGACGACACCCTGCGCATCCACGGCTATGACGCCGAAGAGCTGGCCCTTTTCTCCGACGGGGAAGATGTGGTCATTGGGGGAGAAAATGGGGATCAAATCCGCCTGGAAAATCAGGATGATGAAAATCGGCGCATTGAGACCGTTTCCCTGGATGACGGAACGGTGCTGGCCTCCGATGCCCTGAACCAATTGGTTTCTGCCATTTCACAATTTGAGGCGGCCAATGGGGTGGAAGTGGATTCCGTGGCCGATGTGAGGGACAATGCCGAATTGTTTACCCTGACCCAGGGCAGTTGGGAAACTGCCTGATGCCGATGGTGCGCCCCAAGATGGTACCAAAATGTTTGTTTCCGCTGATTTTACCCGGGCAGAGTTGCCCGGGCCCTCCTTATATATAGCGGTTGTCTAAAATATGTTCCAAAACCAGGTGGCATTTTCACGATGGTGAAAAATTTTTCCATCATGGTTGCGCCTTGGATTTGCCAATCATACCCGGGATAGGAGAATCGGCGTATATCCATGCCGTGGAATGGACAAAGCCTGGGGTCATGGTTATGGTATAAATGTGATATTTAGGAATTAATTTACATAGTTTGGACAAAAAGGGGAAACCATGTTTCATGAACCGGTGAATCAAAATTCAAGCCAAAGGCTGCTTTTACAAGGGCAGGATATGGCATGCCACCGGTCCCTATCCCCACGGGTGAAAGGGGGCGCTACCATTGTGATTGTGCCCAGACTCACCTGCATTCCGGGCGGAAAAACATGCCCGGCGTCCAGGGAGCACCACCATTAAACCTGTGCAATGAAGACATTGTGCAGGTTTTTTTATTGGTAAATCAATTTCACAGGATCCGTCCGGATCAGGTGTTCCCGTGACCATATGAATTCTTACAACGGCACAAGGGGAGGCGACTTCACTGTCGTGGTATTTCCAGTTGACCCAGGGGATGAAGGAGACCCTGTAACCAATGGATATTTTAAAGCAATATGCCCAATTCAAGGAGGGCCGCGTCTCCCTTGATACCCTTTGCCGGGATATTGAAAAAAGCAAGGATTCCAACGGGGTGGCCCAATGCCTTTCCCAATTGATCATGGATTACCATCCCGGGGATCTGGTCCGCAACCACCCCCGGTTAAATATAATGTTTAAAACCGCTTACAAAGACAAAAAACTGATTCCGGAAGCCGCCTTTATATACACCGCTTTTTTGGCTTCGGGTGCACCCATGCCCTTGAATAGTCTCATGGTGGGTGAAGGCGATGCCGAAGGAATGAAACCGGTGCGAAGGCCCCAGATCCGCCCGGAAAGGGCCCTGGCCCATCGGGTGAATCCGGTGACGAGCCACGTCTGGGAGACGGAAACCCAGATTTTCCTTAACCAGGTGTTGGAATCTCTGGTCAAGGCGGAAGCACTTCCCCATCTTTATCCGGTGCTAAACAATTGGTACGGGGAAATCGTTCGTTCATTCCGGGGGGGAAAGATTTCAATTGATGCCAAAATGGTCCTCACCGCATTTTTGGAAGCCCAGGCCCGGGAAAACAGCCAAAAGCCCGTGCCCCCGCAGATGAAAATGGACAGCCTGGGCCATGCGGTCTGGTACCAGACCGATTTTGGAAAGGACCTTGAACTGGAATACGGCCTTAATCCCTTGGAGCAGCCCGTTTCCGTGAAGTTTTTCCGGGTCAAACCCCAGGAACGTCCCCTGCGCAATCTGAACAAACTCATACGGGATATCCGGGACTGGCTCAACGACGATGCCAAGCCCGGCCATTATTACACTGCTTCGGTACGTGCTGTTCTCCACGCCTTGAAGATGCAGCAGCGGGATATGGGAAGCAACGATGGGACGGAATGGCTTTATTCCGCCCTCCACCGCAAGGGCCGCCTTTTGGCAGTGAATGTTTTCCAGCTCCACAATGGGGATTGGGTCCAATGGCAATCGGTGGTGGCACCGGAATGCTTTTCCCCGGAAACCCTTACCTGGCAGGAACTTTTAACCCTGTGGCAACTCATGGTCCGGGAAAGCCACAATTTTCCCAATGGTCGCCGTATCGTTGTGGATACCTTGGGATTTTCGGAGCGGGCCCGGATCTTCAACATGCTTTATTTTCGGTCCCTGGATGAAGCCGAAGGGTTTACTCCCCTGGCCGAACCCGGGGACATCATGGGATTTTACCGCCTCCTTCTCATGGAAAAATCCACGGACCTCATGAAAAAGGAAATGCCCCAGCTTCGCCTCCGGGCCGGGGCTGCTGGATTGGCACTGATCTTTAAAAAACCCCTGGATCTGCTGGAAGCCAAAATCCAGGAGGTTCAACAAATATTACACCGATTTACCCGCCCTTCACCGGAATTGCGGTTGGGCAGCCAATTGGCATTGCTCACGGCCCAGTGCCATGAGCTCCGTGAATTGATCTCCAGGAATACCAACCCGGAACAATTCAGCAAATGAAAAATGATCTGTTCCTTTTCCGTGACCTTGAATCCGGATTTGGAACAGGCTTGAACTGAATCCTGGAAAGGGCATCTTTCTCCGGTTGAAAATAAAGACTTCCGGACGGATCCCACGGCTTTCCAGGCCCATTAACCATAACATTAAAGCCATCCATCCCATCATTGGCGGGATGTCGATATATTGAGTAAATATGACCTTTTTAGAAAACAACCATACCCTGGGGCAAGGGGGGCGCGGGATTTTTTCCATGGGCCGTCCCGACTTGGTTTTCAAGCCCCAACCGTCCCGGAAAAAAATCAAAAAAAACAGCCCGGATACCCGGGTGGAAGAAGATGTCTGGGCCCTTGAAAAACGTATTTTTTTAAACCAGATTGTGCTGGGCCTCCAGGGCGGGGAAGAACCCGATATCCTTTTTCCCATCCTAAACAAATGGGAAGGTGACATCATACAAAATTACAGGCAGGGCAAATTATCCGTTGGGGCCAATGACACCCTTTCGGCCTATATGGAAGCCGCGGCCTACGACGCCATTGACTCCTCCAATGAACGCTTCATGGTCATGGATAATTTGGGGCAGGCCATCTGGGCCCAATCGGAATTCACCGAAGACCTCATGGTCCAATATGGGTATGATCCCTTTGTTCCGGACATCCAGGGAGAACTAATGGATACCTTGGATGTCAAGGCCAGCCGGGTTCCCATCCAGCGCTTGATTGCCGGGATCAACTCCTGGCTGCTCAAGGATATCCTGCCTGCGGATTATGAGGTTCAGATGCTCAATACCGTTCTCAAGGAATTGACCCTGCTTTTAAACACGGGCCAGTCCTCCACCAACAATCGATACCTATATTCCGCTGTGTATCGAAAAAATATTCTCTTTGCCTTTTCGCGGTTCAGAAAGGAGGGCAGGGACTTTATCCAGGATTGCCGGGGCACTTCACCGGCCATTTATTCCGAAGGGGCCCTGACCTCGGGGGAGCTTATGACCCTTTGGTATGTGTTGATCCCCGGCACCCGACTTTTTTCCGCCGGGCGTCGCATGGTGGTGGACAACGCCCAGGACCATGAGCGAACCCGGTTACTCAATATGCTTTTTTTCCGGCCCATGGATAAATCCGGGGGATTCCGCCCCATTGCCGGGCCGGAGGATATTCAGCTCCTTTATCTCCATGGATTGCGGCGCAGGGCCTCACGGCTTTTGGAAACCTGCCTGCCCAACCTCAAGATTTTATTGAAGTGGGTTCCCCATTCCGGGGAAAAGGTGGGCGCCAAGATTCGCAGCCTGGAGGATAAGACCCTGCGCCTGGAAAATTGGCTCAGGAAAACCGACAAGCTGGATCCCAATTCCCGCATGGGCGTCCATCTCACCATCGTGGAGGAAGAGTGGCGCATCCTGGTCAAGGAATTGTTGGCATTGAATCCCATGGGCCAGGGCCGCCTTAACATGATATTGGGCCCGGCCCGGGATCTGTTCAACCGCAGCCTCTACAATCAGTGGGATTTCGCCGATCCCTTCCAGGGATGATCGGGGTGAGACAGCCCTGATTAATCCCAAACTCTATCCAAGGTTTAGGAAGATATTTTTAGCAACCCCGAATAATAGGAAATTTGATTTCCCGGTTGGGATGGGCCTGTGCCGATTGGCATGGGCCCCATTCCGAAAATCGGCCCGGGCTATATTTTCCAATGGATTGAAAAAAATCCTTGATTCCATAAAGATTAAGTATTAGTTAATAATAATTATCATTTGCAATCCAAGGGAGCCCATGGACCAGGAAGAAAAAAGAGCAGACCACATCATCGATAATCTCAGGGCACACGGTCACAAATTGACCCCCCAGAGATTGGCCATCGTGAAAATTCTTTCCCGGGACGGCGGCCATCATACCGTGGAAGATATCCATGGAGAATTAAAGGGTAATTTTCCGACCATGAGCCTTGCCACGGTCTATCGAAACATAGTATTACTCAAGTCATTGGGCGAGGTTCTTGAGCTGGGATTCCCGGACGGAAGCAATCGCTACGACGGGCACCGGCCCTACCCACACCCCCATGTCATCTGCATCAAGTGTAATAAAATCGTGGATCCTGATCTGGACAGTTTGGATAAAATGAAAGAAGAGCTCGCCCTTGAAACCGATTTCACCATCTTGAACCATCGGTTGGATTTTTTTGGTATTTGCAGCAATTGCATGGCCCAAAACGCGGAGTAAAATTTTTTTGGCCATTAATTGATAATCATTATCATCTAATATTAATTTTTAATGAACGTTGATAAGGAGGTCAAAATGGCAGAAGGCAGCAAGTGTCCCGTCACCGGAATGACTGGTAAACCCCAAAAGGCTCCGGGTACGTCCAATAAGGATTGGTGGCCGGAACAACTCAACCTTAAAATTCTTCACCAACACTCATCCCTGGTCAATCCCATGGGCCCGTCCTTTGACTATGCACAGGCATTTAAAAAATTGGATTACCAGGCCCTGAAAGAGGACTTATACGCCCTGATGACCGACTCCCAGGAATGGTGGCCGGCGGACTACGGCCACTACGGCGGTTTGTTCATCCGCATGGCCTGGCACAGTGCCGGCACCTACCGCATGGGGGATGGCCGGGGCGGGGCAGGGACGGGCAACCAGCGGCTGGCGCCCATCAATTCCTGGCCGGACAATGTCAACCTGGACAAGGCCCGGCGGCTGCTCTGGCCCATCAAACAGAAGTATGGGAACAAAATCTCCTGGGCCGATCTCATGATTTTGGCCGGTAATTGCGCTCTGGAATCCATGGGATTTAAAACCTTTGGTTTTGGCGGGGGCAGGGAAGATATCTGGGAACCCGAGGAAGATACGTATTGGGGCACGGAGACCGAATGGCTGGGAGACAATCGGTATTCCGGGGAACGGGACCTGGAAAATCCCCTGGCAGCCGTGCAAATGGGGTTGATCTATGTGAACCCCGAGGGCCCCAACGGAGAGCCCGATGCCCTGGCTTCTGCCAAGGATGTCCGGGAAACCTTTGCCCGCATGGCCATGGATGACGAAGAAACCGTGGCCCTGGTGGCCGGGGGCCACACCTTTGGCAAGTGCCATGGCGCAGCCAGCCCCACCCATGTGGGACCCGAACCCGAAGGCGCTCCCCTGGAAAACCAGGGGCTGGGTTGGAAGAGCAATTACAAAAGCGGCAGGGGTGATGATACCATCTCCTCGGGCATCGAAGGGGCCTGGACCCCCAACCCCACCCAATGGGACATGGGGTATTTTGACATGCTCTTCGGCTATGACTGGAACCTGGTGAAGAGCCCGGCCGGCGCCTGGCAATGGGTGCCGGTGACCCCAAAGGATTCCGATCTGGCCCCGGCCGCCCACGATCCCTCCCAAAGGGTGACCACCATCATGACCACCGCCGACCTGGCGTTGCGCATGGATCCGGCCTATCGTAAAATCGCCAAACGCTTCCATGAAAATCCCGACCAATTTGCAGATGCCTTTTCCCGGGCCTGGTTCAAGCTGACCCACAGGGATATGGGGCCCCGGGCTCGCTACCTGGGACCCGAGGTGCCCGAAGAGGTGCTGATCTGGCAGGATCCGGTTCCGGCAATGGAACACGGACCCATTGACCAAGGGGATACCCTTGCACTGAAACAGGAAATTTTGGCCTCGGGCCTCACGGTTTCCCAGTTGGTTTCCACGGCCTGGGCTTCGGCCTCCACCTTCAGGGGGTCGGACATGCGGGGCGGGGCCAACGGCGCCCGGATCCGGCTGGCCCCCCAGAAGGATTGGGCGGTGAACCGGCCCGAACAGCTGGCCGAAGTCCTGGAAACCCTGGAGGGGATCCAGGAGAACTTTAACCGGGCCCAGAGCGGCAAGGCCGTCTCCCTGGCCGATCTCATCGTTCTGGGGGGCTGCGCTGCCATTGAACAGGCGGCTGCAGCAGCCGGGGCTTCCCTTGTGGTTCCCTTTACCCCGGGGCGGACAGATGCCG
>JAKSBM010000199.1 GCA_022361135.1 Desulfobacterales bacterium
CCAGCATGGAGGAGCGGGTCATCCGGGCGATGACGGCCATGGGGATGGTGCCCAGGACCACGGAGGGGAGAATCAGGTGGCGAACTGCGGATTTAAAGGCCCCCTGTTCATCGGATCTCAGGGCGTCAATGAGCATGAACCCCGTGTCTGCATCCACCCAGAACAGGGCGGAGATCCGTCCTGAAACCGGTGTCCAGCCCAGGTGAACCGAAAAAAGAAGGATAAAGAGGATACCCAGCCAGAAGATGGGCATGGAGTATCCGGTCAGGCTCATGGCCATGACCGTGTGGTCAAAGGGCGACCCCCGTTTGACCCCGGCCAGGATGCCCACGGGCAGCCCAATGGCCACGGCAATGATCATGGCGCAGAAGGAAAGTTCCACCGTGGCCGGAAAGAGGGTGAGAAATTCTTCCAATATGGGTCTCTTGGTGACAAAGGATTCACCCAGATCCCCGTGGAATATTCCATTGAGATATTTCAGGTACTGGACATAGAGGGGTTGGTCCAGTCCCATTTCCGCCTTGAGTTGGGCATGGCGTTCCGGTGTGATCCCCCGTTCTCCCGCCCGCAGTTCCACGGGATCGCCGGGAATGAGGTGGATCAGGGAAAAGGTGAGCAGGGTGATGCCGATGAAGGCAGGGAATATTTGTAAAAATCGTCGTGCGATAAACTGGATCATGTTCAATCCTTGGGCGTATGGCCGTCCTACGGGTTAAATGGTTAGACCGTTGCAAACCGGGGCGACGGTTTCCCGTCGCCCCGGTTCAGTTGTAAGCAGCCTTATGCTTTTATTTCAGGTCTACACCGTAGAAAATATGGCCGCCAAAGGGGTCGATCTTGTAATCCACTACCTTGGGGCTGACGGGTTCGAAAACCACGGAATGGCCGATGGTGATCCAGGGGGCCTGTTCCTTAAAGATTTTCTGTGCCTGGCGGTAAAGTTTGGTTCTCTTTGCAACGTCCGAGGTGAGCTTGGCTTCCTGGAGCAGATCGTCAAAGGGTTTGTAGCACCAGCGGGCCCGGTTGGCAGAGCCCACGGCGTCGCAACCCAGAAGTACGTTGAGGAAGTTGTCCGGATCGCCGTTGTCGCCGGTCCAACCCAGGAGGACGGTTTCATGTTCGCCTTCCTTGGAACGTTTCAGGTATTCGCCCCATTCAAAGGAGACGATTTTGGCTTTCACGCCCAGTTTGGCCCAGTCGGCCTGGATCATTTCAGCCATTCTTCTGGCGTTGGGGTTGTAGGGACGCTGTACGGGCATGGCCCAGATATTGGTTTCAAAACCATCGGCCAGACCGGCTTCGGCCATGAGTTTTTTGGCCTTTTCCAGGTCGTAGGGATAATCTTTGATGGTTTCGTTGTAGGACCAGATGGTCGGGGGGATGGGGTTGGCAGCGGCTTTACCGGCACCCTGGTAGATGGCGTCGATGATGGCGCCTTTGTTGATGGCCATGTTCAGGGCCTGTCTGACTTTAACGTTGTCATAGGGTTTCTTTTCGGTGTTGAAACCCAGGTAACCCACG
>JAKSBM010000254.1 GCA_022361135.1 Desulfobacterales bacterium
CCCATCGGCAGTTTGAGGCAAAGGAATCCATCTATCACAAGCGCCATTTTGCCGTGGATATCCCCTCCATGTACGGAAGTTACAGCGAGGCCAAGTTTGATGCCCTGGGCTTGACCCTGCGACTGGAAGGGGTGGTCAATGTGCTCTTTGAGGAGCTTATCAATTCCATTGATTTACGCCTCATTACCAAGCCCACCTTTGTGAAGATTTTCGACATCCTCAGCCTCTTCCGCAAGGCCTTGAGCCTGGACGGGCTGGTCTCCAATAAATTTGACACCCAGATGGAGTTTTTAAAATACTCCGTGAGCATCACCACCTGCTCCTTTACCCAGTATTTGGATATTTTCAAGGGCTTCACCCGGGCCGTGGCCGACATTGTCAACGATCATTTCACCAATATCCATTCGGCCAACCTGGTCCAGATTGAAGCCCGCATTGGAAAGGACCAGATCCTGTCCAAATACCGGGGGGAATTCAAGACCCCGGATGGAGACGGGACCGAGGACGGCAAATTGGACCACCGGGTGGCCGATGTCTTCTTCCGGGACCGCATTGCCACTTCCCTGGGGCTCCAGCAATTGGATGTTTTCCTGAATCGCATCCTCCATACCCTGGTCCGCCAGGCGGAAAAGCTCTCCCAGGACCAGCTCAGCCTTTTGCTGAACTATGATCCCAAGTGCGCCGTGGCCCACATCGGGGCCAAGGAGCTCATGAACCAGAATATTATTTTCCTGGGGAACAAGGGCTGGAATCTCACCCGGCTCCACCAACTGGGCATCCCCGTCCCCCGGGGCTTCATCATCACCACCGAGGTCTTCAAATGCCTGGACCTCATCGATACCTACGGGCCGGCATCGGTGAATTTTAAACAGGGGGTGGGGGGCATGCTTTCCCGCCTGGAAAGCGAGACCGGCCGGGTCTTTGGCGATCCGGACAATCCCCTGCTCTTGTCCGTGCGGTCGGGCTCCTCCATTTCACAGCCCGGGATGCTGGATTCCTTCCTCAACGTGGGGATCAATGAACACATTGCCGCCCGCATTGCCGAAAAAAGCGGAAATCCCTGGTTCGCCTGGGATTCCTACCGTCGATTCCTCCAGCAATACGGCATGACCTACGGGCTGGAACGGGATACCTTCGATGCGGTGATTGCCCGGCGGAAAAAGGAAGTGGGCATTCCCTTTAAACGGTATTTCACCGGGGATCAGATGCGGGAGGTGGCCCTGGAGTACAAGCAGCTCATCCTCAATGCGGGCATTGAAATCGTTGAATCCTCCATGGATCAGCTCTTTTTGTCCATCCAGAAGGTGCTGGCCTCCTGGAACTCCACCCGGGCCAAGGATTATCGCAGGATCATGGGCATCTCCGACGACTGGGGCACGGCCGTGACCGTGCAGACCATGGTCTTTGGCAACCGGTCCCGGCAGTCCGGCTCCGGCGTGGTTTTCAGCCACAGCCCCAAATTGCCCGGGGATGCCATCCGCCTCTGGGGGGATTTTACCATCGGCAACCAGGGGGAAGATGTGGTGGCCGGGTTGGTGAAAACCCTGCCCGTTTCCGAGATCCAGCGGGAATTGGAGGAGCGGGATACCCCCATCAGCCTGGAAA
>JAKSBM010000456.1 GCA_022361135.1 Desulfobacterales bacterium
GAAGGGATTTCCGACTTCATCTGGGTGATTTTCAATTGCTACTTCGTCTACCTGAGCTACAAGTTCGTCTTTGTGAAGTTGAACCTGTTCTGGAAATCCCAGACCATGGGCATCCCCATGAAATACTTCTACTACATCCTTCCCTTTGCCTTTGTCCTCATGGCCATCCGGGTCATCCAGGTCAATTGGATCAAATGGGTCAGGGGGGAAGAGGTCAAGGACCCCGACGCCATCGACCTGGATGACCTGGAAAAACCCAACAACTAGCAGGAGAGACTTGTGGAAACTTCCATTGTATTTGTATTATTCGGCGCCTTCATCGCGCTGTTGCTTCTGGGCGCCCCCATTTCCATTTCCCTGGGGGTCTCCGCCGTGACCGCATTTCTGGTCCTGGATGACAACCCCATTAAATTGGTTCAGATCGCCTTCACCTCGGTGGGCTCCTTTCCCTTGATGGCATTGCCGGCCTTTATCCTGGCCGGTGCCCTCATGGAGGCGGCCGGTGTCTCCAAGCGACTGGTGGCATTGGCGGAATCCTTTGCCGGCCCCATGACCGGCGGGATTTCCTGCGCCACGGTCATTGCCTGCATGTTCTTCGGGGCCATTTCCGGCTCCGGCCCGGCCACCACCGCGGCCGTGGGCATGCTCATGATTCCGGCCATGGCCAACCGGGGCTATGACAAGGGCTATGCCTCGGCCATCACCGCCTCCTCCGGCGGCCTGGGCGTGGTCATTCCGCCCTCCATCCCCATGGTGATCTTCGGGATCTCCGGCATGAACATCCAGCCCCCGGCCGAAGCCGTGGCCAAGTTCGGGGCCTTCCAGTCCGTCTCCATCCCCAAGCTTTTTGTGGCCGGTTTCTTCCCGGGCCTGGTCATCTCCGTCAGCCTGATGATCATGAACTATTTCCTCTGTAAAAAGCACGGTTACAAAGGCCTCACCGACAAATGGTCGGGCAATAAAATTGTGGAAGCCCTAAGAAAAGGCTTCTGGGCCATCCTGGCCCCCATCGTCATCCTGGGGGGAATTTACTCCGGGATGTTCACCCCCACGGAGTCCGCCATTGTGGCCATCTTCTACACCCTGTTCGTGGGCTTTGTGGTCCACAAGGAGCTGAAGATGCCCGCCATCATGAAGGCATTGGAAACCACCACCTGGCTCACGGGCCGGGTATTGCTCATCCTTTTCACGGCCACCGTATTCGGGCGGTTGTTGGTGGTGAAGTCCAGCATGGCCTTGGCCACAATGGCCGGGATCTGGTTTTCCACTAGGAGCCGTCCGAACACGGTGGCGGTAAACAGGA
>JAKSBM010000666.1 GCA_022361135.1 Desulfobacterales bacterium
AGCAGTTCACCGCCACAAAGGGGCGGTCCCGCCAGGGGCTGGAATTGTGCAGGGCCTGGGCAAAGAGTTCCTTGCCCGTACCGCTTTCTCCGAAGATCATCACCGGAGAAGGGGAGGCCGCCGCCATCTGGGCCGTGCGGATGGTCTGCAAAAGCTCCGGGGTATTGCCGATGATGCCCTGGCAGGTGCCCCCTTCCGAAGGAACCGGGGGACTGGGCACATGGGTGGCCGAGGCACTGTCCATCTCCCGGGCAATGGAACTGTATTCACGGATGAAATTAATGGCCCCGGTGAATTCACCATCCTGGAACAGGGGAAAAACATCCTGGAGGGCGGAGACGGCCCGGCCGTGTCGGGTCAGGTAAAATCGACTGAACCGGCGCACCGGCTTTTGCTGGAGGACACAGCGCATGGTGGGGCTGTTCTCACCGTCGGACTCATAGACATCGGTGACGGTCCGGCCGATGACGCCGGCGGGATCCATGCTGTCGATGCGGGCCATGGCGTCATTGTAAAATACAATCACCCCCTGGGCATCGGTGACCATGATACCATCGTCCAACTGGGCCAGAATTTGGGTGAGGTGCTCCGTGGAAACACGGAGGCGGGAATCCGGGGGAAAATTGGGGTCCATCAAAACGCAGCTACATCCTTTACACATACATATCCATAAGTTCTCCTGTGTATCAGATTTCACAACTTCCACGCAAGGAGGATTCCATGGAAAACATGGAAAAAACAAAAGAAACGTTCAAGCTCCCAGGGAAGGAGGCCAAGGATAAATGAGAAACCGGCGCCAAAGGGAACCATGGGGGCCGGGAAAGAGGCCGGACACCCCATGGATTAAAAAAGGGAAGGTCTATGGCGTGGCACCAATGGTGTCGGCAAACCCGGGAAAGGATCGGGCAAAGGCGGCGATGTCCCGGCTCAACGCCAGGCCGGCCGGCCCCCGTTTCCCCTGGTCCAGAACCCGGTGGATGAAATCCGCCACCTGGTCCATGTCACCGGTGCCCATGCCCCGGGAGGTCAAGGCCTGGGTGCCCATGCAAATCCCGCTCACGGCCAGGGGGGAACGAGGATCAAAGGGAATCCGGATCCGGTTCACCATGACACCGGCCAGCTCCAGGAGCCGTTCGGCATGTTCCCCGCTGAGCTCTGTTTTGGACAAATCCAGCTGGATCAGATGGGTGTCGGTCCCCCCGGTGACCAGACGGTATCCCCGGTCCAGAAAGGATCGTGCCAGGGCCCTGGCATTGTCCAGAACCTGGGCGGCATAGGCCTTGAAAGCCGGGGTCCGGGCTTCCTTAAATGCGGCGGCTTTGGCCGCAATGACCTGGCACAGGGGCGCCCCCTGGATCCCCGGAGAAGTCTTGAGATTGATCTTCCGGACCAGCTCCCGGGAACAGAGGATGAGCCCCCCCCAAGGCCCCCGAAGGGTTTTATGGGTGGTGGCCGTGACCACGTGGGCATGGGGAACCGGGCTGGGAGACAACCCCGCGGCCACAATGCCGGCCATGGGATCCATGTCCGCCAGCAATTGGGCTCCCACCTCGTCGGCGATCTGCCGGAACCGGGCATAATCCAACAGCCGGGGATGGGCACCGCTACCGGCCACGATGAGCTTGGGCCGGAAACGCAGTGCCAGATCCCTGACCTGGTCATAATCGATGCAATGGGAAATCCCGTTGACCCCGTAGAAATGGGTCCGGTAAAGGGTGCCGGAAAAATGGAGGGGGCCGCCATGGGCCATGTGCCCCTGGCCCTGGAGATTGGGATCCATGCAGAGGATGGGGTCCCCGGGCTTGAGGATGGCAAAATAAACCGCCATGTTGGCCTGGACCCCGGAATAGGCCTGGACACTGGCCGACTCCGTTCCAAAGAGGGAGGTGGCCCGTTCCGTGGCCAGCTTTTCGGCAATGTCCACAAAATCACACCCCCCGTGGTAACGGCTTCCCGGAACTCCGGGGGCGTATTTGTTCACCAGGGCAGAACCCAGGGCTTCCCGCACCCGGGGGGATACAATGTTCTCCGATGCAGCCAGCTCCAGGGTTTCCAATTGTCTCTTTTCTTCGGCCCCCAGGGCAAATGACAATTCCGGGTCAAAACCATTCAGATCCATTGTCATTGAAAATCTCCATCGGATAATTCGTAGGAGGGCAGGGAACGGTCCGATACCCGTCCCCTGCCCCAACAGTTTTATTTGTGCGATTCAATGAACCGACTCAATTCGGCGTCCACCTCGGGATCCAGGAGGGGGGCCTCACAGTCGGCAACCCGTTTTTTCCATGCCTGCTCGGCAATGTCAACAATATCCGATTTCTGCTTTTCCCAGTCCTGGTAGGGATTCCAGAAGGAAACCTCCGGGGCAAAGGTGTTTCTGCAGGCGGCAAATGTTGATTTTTCCATGAGATAGGATCCGCCGTGGGGCACATTGTCGATCTTGCCCATGACTTCGTCCACGTCCAGGTCGCCCAGGCCGTTGGACAGACAATCGGTGCGTTTCAGCAGCTCTTCGTCCAAAATCCATTTTTCATAGGAGGTACTCATGAGGGAGTCCATGACGCCCACGGTTTCGTTGACCATCTGAACCCCGCTCATGGCCAGGGTCAGGTAGTTCTGGGCGGTTTCCATGCCCGCC
>JAKSBM010000672.1 GCA_022361135.1 Desulfobacterales bacterium
AGGGTTTGGGGTATAGAAGCCTGTGGCGGGATTACCTTTGTACCCTTGTTTTCCGAATGACGGACTTAGGGAACCGGGGGAAGGCAATCCATGGACAATCGGTGTGGCGGATCCGCTATTATTCCCCGGTGTGGGGAGGCGTGCCAGCCTTGGAATCCGCCTCCGATTCAACTTCGTAAATCCCAAGTGAAGAATTCCTATGCTATATTCTCCAATGCCCATGTTCATTTCCTTGGCCTTCCTCTTTTTGGCCGGCATGTGCATGGGCAGTTTTTTCAACGTCTGCATTTACCGGATTCCGGCCGGGCTTTCCATTGTCCGTCCCGGCTCCACCTGTCCCCGGTGCAATACCCCCATCCGGTTTTACGATAATATCCCCGTGCTCAGTTACCTGATTCTGGGGGGGCGGTGCCGCCATTGTAAGGCCGCCATCTCCCTGCGCTACCCCATGGTGGAAGCCCTCACCGGCCTGCTCACCCTGGGGGTGGCCTTTAAATTCGGCCTCACCCTTGAGGCCGGGGTCTGGCTGGCCCTGGTTTACAGCCTGGTGGTCATCACCTTCATTGACTATGACCACCAGATCATCCCCGATGTCATCACCCTTCCCGGCATTCTGGTTTTCGGGGCCTGTGCCCATTGGATCATGGGATCCTCTTTCCTGGACATCGGCCTGGGAATTCTGGCCGGGGGCGGTCTCCTCTATGGGGTCACCCTTATTTATTTTCTCCTTCGGGGGGTGCAGGGCATGGGTGGGGGGGACATTAAACTATTGGCCATGCTGGGCACGGTTCTGGGTGTCAAAGGCGCCTTATTTACCATTTTCGGGGCCTCGGTGCTGGGGGCTCTGGTCGGGGTGGGGACCATGGTGGTCCAGCGACAGTTCGATGCCCGGCTCCGGCTTCCCTTTGGCCCCTTCATCGCTGCCGGCGCCGTGATTTATATCTTCTGGGGCGATGCCATCATCCGGAGCTATCTGGGACTGTTGATTTCCTGAACCATCCGGCCGTTTTCTGCCTGGAAAAGGGGGTGGGTTTACCTTCCGGATCTTGAAAGCTGCGCCCATTGGGGTGGGCCGTCATCTTCGGGGTCGGGATTTGTTTTTTCCTTTCCATACTGATATTTAGGAAGGCATGGAAGAATTCCACGGATACATTCTCACCCGGGACTACCGGGATGTCCAGGGGCGCCACGAGCTCTGTTTCCAGGGCATTGGCGACCATGGTCCCTTTGAAATCATCATCACCGGAAACCGTCCCTTGTTTTTCATGCACCAGGGGGATCCCCTGCCGGAGCTTCCCTTCGTCTGCCAGCGCAAACCCCTTGAGCTTTCTACCTTTGGCGGAGAGGCCGTGGATGCGGTTTATTTTCAGACCCAGAATCAATTGTACCAGGCCCGGGAAATTCTGGAAAAGGAGGGCATCCGAACC
The DNA here is from genome assembly GCA_022361135.1 of Desulfobacterales bacterium. The sequence continues at coordinate 1,428 of JAKSBM010000672.1, forward strand.
CATGAGGCCGACCTCCGTCCCGAGGAGCGCTACCTCATGGAGCGGTTTATTTTTGGGGGCATTGCCTTTTCCGGCCCCTGCCAGACCCGGAACGGCCTCCCCCGGTTTACGGATCCCCAGATTCGCCCGGCCTTCCACACCCCGGCCTTTTCCATCCTTTCCCTGGACATTGAAACCGGACGGGGCGGTGAGTTGTATTCCATTGGCCTGGATTTCCTGCCCGGCGGCCCGGGGGATCAGGACCGCCGGGGGCGGGTTTTCATGCTGGATCCCAGTGTGAAGAACAGCCAGGGCATGGTCACGGAATTGGAGGGGGGCGGCACCATGGTCCGCCTTCCCGGGGAGCGGGATCTCATCCTTGCCTTTTTGCAGCTTTTGGGACAATGGGATCCGGACATCCTGGTGGGCTGGCATGTGGTGGGATTTGACCTGGCCTTTCTGGAGAATAAGTGCCAGGCCCTGGGGTTGAAGCTTAAGATGGGCCGGGACGGCAGTCCGGTGCGGCTCCGGGAGGTGCGAAAGGGAAGCTACCATGCCTCGGCCCGGGGGCGGATCATCATCGACGGTCCCCCGGCCCTGCGAAATGCCTTTTATACCTTTGAGAATTTCCGGTTGGAAACCGTGGCCCGGGAGCTGTTGGGCCAGGGAAAGGACATCGGAGAGACCGGGGACAAGGTGGAGGAAATCGAGCGGCGGTTCCGGGGGGATAAACCGGCCCTGGCCCGTTACAATCTTTTGGATGCCCGCCTGGTCACGGATATCTTTGAAACCACGGGACTCATTGATCTCACCTTTAAGCGGGCCGTGATTTCCGGGCTGCCCATGGATCGGGTGGGCTTTTCCGTGGCCGCCTTTGAACATTACATGTTGCCCAAAATCCATCGTAAGGGATTGGTGGCCCCCAATGTTAAGGATCTGGAGGACCGGGGACATGCCGCCGGCGGCCTGGTTTTTGCTTCCACCCCGGGCTTTTATGAGCAGATCGGGGTCTTTGATTTCAAAAGCCTCTATCCCTCCATCATCCGGACCTTTAAAATCGATCCCCTTTCCCGGCTGCGGGCGGAAACCGATTCCTTGAACACCCCGGTGGACATCCCCTTCTCCCGCACCGAACATGTCCTGCCCGCCTATATCAAAGAATTGCTGGACAAGCGGGAACAGGCCAAGGCCGATGGCGATCCCCACCTTTCCCAGGCCGTGAAAATTCTCATGAATTCCTTTTACGGGGTCATGGGGACCCTGGGCTGCCGCTTTTACCATCCCAACCAGTCCCGGGCCATCACCGGTACGGGCCAGTGGATTTTGAAAACCACCAAGGCCTTCCTGGAAGAGCAGGGCTACGCTGTGATCTACGGGGATACGGATTCGGTTTTTGTCCGTTTGAAAAAGGACGACGGGCAGATTCAACTGGCCGGGGCTGCCTTTGTGCCGTCCGGGGAAGATGATGGAGATGATGCACCGGACTGGGACGGGGAGGCCCGGGCCCTGGCCCGAAGCATCAATGACTTCCTCACCCAAAAATTGGAAACCGAGTTCGGGGTGGACTCCCACCTGGAGCTGGAATATGAAAAGCGGTTTTCCCGGTTCTTCCTGCCCGCATTGCGGGGGGGCGGTAACGGGGCCAAAAAGCGGTATGCCGGATTGGTGGTCAAGGGGGAGGGCGAAGAACTGGTTTTCACCGGTTTGGAATTTGTCCGGTCGGATTGGACCCGCTTTGCCAAGGATTTCCAATATGAATTGTTCCAGCGGATTTTCCAGGGCCGGGATGTTTTCCAATGGATCCGGAAGACCGTGGCCGATCTCAAGGCCGGGGACCATGACGGGGCCTTGATTTATAAAAAGCGGCTCACCAAACCGGCATCGGAGTACGTCAAGGTGATTCCCCCCCATGTCAAGGCCGCCCTGATGCTTGGGCCGGATCCGCCCCGGGAGATCCTCTATGTCATGACCCAGCGGGGGGCGGTTCCCATTGAGCTTCCCCATGGGGACCTGGACTATAACCACTATATCCAGAAGCAGCTCAAACCCATCGCCGATGCGGTCCTCCTCTTCTTTGATCAGAGTTTTTCCCAGGTCATGGGGGGACGGCAGATGCAATTGTTCTGACAGTTCTTTACATTTAAAGGGCCCGGGCTTACACTTTTTCCATGGGGTTTTTGCCCCATCCTTTCTTCCATCATTTTTTTAGGATTTACCATGGAATCAAAGAAGTGGCTTTGCCCCAAATGTCAGTGTAACCAATATGAAACCGATCAATTGGCCGCCACCGGCGGTGGGTTTTCCAAATTTTTCAATGTCCAGAATAAGAAATTCACCAGTGTGACCTGCAGCCAGTGCAGTTACACCGAATTCTACAAGGTGGAGACCAGCGCCCTGGGCAATGTGTTTGATTTTTTCATGGGATAGGGACGGCAAGCCTTTCCCCTCCGTTACCGGATCTGCCCGGGTGGTGGCCTTCTGTTTTTCTTCCCCCGGCCGGGGGACCCTTGTGAATGGCGTTTTAAATCTGTTTTTGCGGGGCCGGATGGTTCCATCCGGATTGGTGTGTATGGAAGGGATCAGACAAAGAATAGAAGGCCCACCAAGCGGCTGATGAGGGCCCGCCATGCCGGTTCCCTGCGGCAGGGCTCCCAGACGATTTCCCAGTCCGGCTTCAGGGGCTTGACGGCCATGCGTCGGGCCAGGAGGGCCTCGCGGCTGGCGGTTTTAATATCCCCCAGGCGATAGCTGTATTCCACCAGGATCCGGGTGACCCGGTTATACCGAAATCCCACCAGGTTGTCCCAGACATGGTGGACTCCCTGGGCATCTCTTCCGGCGGTCTGCTGGAAATATTCCACCACCGCCGTTTCCGAATCGATGTCCACCCGATGGGTGTCTTCATCCCCTTCAAAAAATTCCCGGTGGCCCACGTAAAATGAGTTGAATAGATCATCGATTCCAATGATGGTGGTGCGATTTTCGTCAAAGAGTACGATGGGGCCGCAGACAAAATTGGTGGTGGGGGGAAATCCACATCCCCCAAGGCACAGGAAAAGTAAAATGAGAAGGGTCCTGTTGATACGTTGTGCCATGGGGCTGGGACTAGCTTTCCGTGGCCGGGGTCAGGGGGGGCGCGGCCAGGGGGGCGGTGTGGTTTGGGGCCGGGGTTTCATTTTCCCCGGTTCCCGGCCGGGGCGGGGCGTCGGATTCCACCTGTCGCCCGTCCTTGAACCGTTCGGCAATGGTGATGAATTGATCTTCAATGGCCACAAAGGCATCTATCACATCGGGGTCAAAGTGAGTGCCCCGGCCTTCCAGGATAATGCCCTTGGATTTTTCGTGGCTGAAGGCCTTCTTGTACACCCGCTTGGAGATCAGGGCATCGTAGACGTCGGCCAGGGCCATGAGCCGGGCGGCCAGGGGGATGTCATCCCCCACCAACCCCTGGGGATATCCGGAGCCATCCCATTTTTCGTGGTGGTGGTAGGCGATTTCCCGGGCAAAGACCAGGAAGTTGTTGTCTCCCAGATTCCGGGCGGCCTCCACCAGGGCCTGGGCACCCAGGATTGTGTGCTGCTTCATGATCTCAAATTCTTCGTCGGTGAGCTTCCCGGGTTTTAAAAGGATGGCGTCGGGGATGCCCACCTTGCCGATGTCGTGGAGGGGGGCGGATTTGTAGAAAAGGTCAATGGTGGTGGCATCCAGACCATGGCTGAATTTGGGATGGTTGGCCAGATGTTCGGCCAGGACCCGGACATAGTTCTGGGTTCTTCGGATGTGGGCCCCGGTTTCATTGTCCCGGGTTTCGGCCAGGCCGGCCAGGGCCAGGATGGTGGCGTCCCGGGTCTGCTGGATTTCCAGGGTGTTTTTCCGGAGCATGGCAATCATCTTATTGGTGTATTGGGCCATGATGCCGAATTCGTCGTTGGAACTGACGATGACGTGGGAGTTGAGATTGCCCTCGGCCACCTGGATCAGGGCCTGGTTCTCCCGGGCCAGGGCCGCATTGAGGTTCCGGGTATATGAAAAGATCAGGTTAAAGACATGGGCCAGGCAGACCAGGGTGACAAAGACGATCTCCTTGATCACGGCGATGCGGGCCATGTGGGGATCGGTGATGTTGTTCTCCGCCATCCAATTGATGTCCTTGAGGACCACCAAAAGGATGATGGCGGAAACGCTCAGGGCGGTGATGGACGCCACGGTGGCAAATTTCACCGTGATGGGAAAATAGGACGAATCCACGATGAGGCCGGTGCGGCGGCGACCCAATTGGAGGGCCAGCCAGCGTTCCCGGGAAAGTCCCTGGTCCACGGCGATGAAAAAGCCCAGGGCCGTGGTGCCCAGGACCATTTTGGAGCCGCTTTCCAGGCTGGGGAATCCATAGAGGGCGGCATTTAAGAGGGTAAGGGAGAGGCCGCAGGCCACAAAGATGGCAAAGTCGAGGCTCACCTGGCGACCCACCTGTTTGTGCATGGGGGCGGGGTCCACCACATGCTGGAGGAGCAGGGGCCTGATGATGTATAAAAGGCCAAAGACCGTGGTGAGCTGGCTCATCCAGATAATAATGGGGATGCTTTCCACCAGGGGGCAGACCTGACCGCCGTATAATCCCATGGTCAGGATGGCCAGAACATAATGGACGGCCGGCCTGCGCCGGGCTTTAAATAAAGGGAGCATGGTGTGTCCTCGGAGTTACGATTTTTATAAGGGTTCGAAGGGGATAATTTAAGTATCGGGAATTGAAATTCCCAAGTCAAGGAAAGATTCCCCCTTTCACCTTGACAGCCGGGAACGGGAAAAATATAACCACTTTTATTCGGCTCGGCCGATGGGGGCAGGATTTTCAAGAGGGGTGCACGTGAATCTGAATTAAGGAAGGTGGAATATGGGAATCTCCCTGGGATTGCTGGTAGCGATTTTTTTCATTGCCCTGGTCCTCACCATGTTGGGATTGGGCGGGGGGCTGATTTTTACCCCCCTGTTTTTAATTTTAGGGTATGCCAAAACCGATGCGGCATCGGTCTCTCTCTTTTTAAATTTCACGGCAGCCGCCTCTGCCGCCTATACCTATGCCCGGAAGGGGATGGTGGATTTTTCCCTTTCTGTTCCCCTCATCGTATCCTCCTGTCTTCTGGCTCCCCTGGGCGCCCTGGTGAACCTCCACATTGATGTTAAACCCTTCATGGTGGCCTTGATCATTGTATTGATCCTGGCTGGATGGCGCATGCTCACCACCCCGCCGCCCCCGGGGGATTACCAGTCCGTGGATGGGAAAACCAAGCTCATCCTGGGGTCGGCCATCGGTTCCCTCATCGGATTCACCGGCGGCATGCTGGGCATCGGGGGCGGGGTTTTCATCGTGCCCCTGCTCATTTACGGGGTGAAAACCCCCACCAAGGTGGCGGCGGCTTCTTCGGCCTTCATCGTCTGCTTTTCCTCCCTGGCCGGTTTTTTCAGTTACGCCGGTGCCGGTGCCGTGGACTGGGGCTTTCTGGTGCCTGCAGCCCTGGTTTGTTTTGTGGGGGGGCAGGCCGGATCCCGGATCATGAGCGGGGGTTTTAAAAGTAAGAACATCAGACGCTTGTTCAGTCTGGTTTTATTTTTGCTTTGCCTCAAGTTGATCTGGCAGTTTATTTTGTAATAATTTTAGGCCTTAAGCTTAATTTGTTGAATGGTTTGTGGTATAAGCAAACTTTTGGTTTTATTTCAATCTCTTAGGTGGAGATTGAAAGGTAAAATGGACAGGGCCGGGGGCATTGCCCGCATCCGGCTGAAAGCGGTTAATGGAAAGAAACGATGCGGTACAATATTGCAATAAATGGATACGGCAGGATCGGTCGGTGCGTGGCGCGGGCCCTGTATGAATCACCCCAATACTCCGAGCAGCTTCGGCTGGTGGCCATCAATGAGGTGGCCTGTGCCGATACCCTCTATCACCTCACCCGGTTTGATTCCACCCATGGCCGTTTTCCGGTTCCCGTGGTCAAGGACGGCCGGGACATGGTCATTGCCGATCTGGACCGGGTCAAACTCTTCCAGGAAAAGAACATTGTCAACCTGCCCTGGAAGGACCTGGAGGTGGATGTGGTCCTGGATTGCACCGGGATTTACAACGACCGGGAGGCTGCCGATCTCCACATGCTCTCCGGGGCCGGCAAGGTGATCTATTCCCATCCGGCCAAGGATGAAATGGACGCCACCATTGTATACGGCATCAACCATGATTTGCTCAAGCCCGAGCACACCATCATTTCCAATGCCTCCTGCACCACCAATTGCCTGGTGCCCATCCTGGACATCATCCACGGGGAACTGGGCATTGAATGGGGCTCCACCACCACCATCCATTCGGCCATGAACGACCAGCCCGTCATCGACGCCTATAATAAGGATTTGCGCAAAACCCGTTCGGCCATCCAGTCCATCATCCCCGTGTCCACCTCACTGGACAGGGGAATCTCCCGAATCCTGCCGGAGATGGCCGGTAGGTTTGAAACCCTTGCCATCCGGTTGCCCACCACCA
>JAKSBM010000515.1 GCA_022361135.1 Desulfobacterales bacterium
GCCCGTATTGTCCGCATTAATAAATTCCGGCTGGAGGTGATTCCCAAGGGGCATCTCGGCCTGATTCACAATGTGGATCAACCCGGCTCCATCGGTTCCATCGGCATTGCCCTGGGCGAGCACAACATCAACATTTCCCGGATGATGGTGGGCCGGGAAGAAGACGGACAGCGGAACATCATCTTCCTGCGGACCGATACCCCGGTCTCTCCGGATGTGGTGAAGAAAATCGAGAACCTCCCCCTGGTGGTCAAGATGACCACCTTTGAGCTTTAGGCATGATAGATCCCAAGCGAAAAATTCCCTATAACTACACCTCTGCCGACGATGACCAGGTCATTGCCCATCTCTTCGGACCCGATACCCTTGCACTGATCAAGGAATTGGAAAATTGTACAGAGACCGGCCGCTCCTCCCGCCTGCTCCATCGCTTCATGGGGGATCTTTTTATCATCCAGCGCAACCCCTTTTTGTTCCAGGAGTTGGTGGAACATCCCCTCCAGCGCAAACGGCTGCTCAAGGAGTTCAAGAATGATCTGGACACCATTGAAGCCCAGGCCCAGCACGAAGGGGTTCGTCTGGTCCTGGATGCCTGTCGGGAAAAATTGGAAGAACTGACCCGGCGCATCCGCACCAATTACGCCACCCAGCAGCGGATCATGAACCAATTGCGTCCCATTGTGGGCCGGGACAATATCTATTTCGATCCCTTTAACATCACCGCCCATGCCACCGATGCCACGGACTGGAGACGCTTCACCCCGGTGGCCGTGGTCCGTCCGGTCAAGGAAACCCAGGTGGCGCCCCTGGTGAAACGGATCCGGGAGATGAATTTCTCCATTATTCCCAGGGGGGCAGGCACCGGGCTCACCGGTGGGGCCACTCCTCTGACACCGGATTCCATCATCATCAATACGGAAAAGCTCAACCATCCCATTGGGATCACCGAGCACAGGGCAAAGGATGGACGTCCTTACCACGCCATGGAATTGGAAGCCGGGGTGGTCACCCAGGATGCCAAGGATATGGCCAAGGAAAAGGGGCTGATATTTGCCACCGATCCCACCTCTGCCTGGGCCTGCACCATTGGCGGGAACCTGGCCGAGAATGCCGGGGGCAAGACCGCCGTCCTCTATGGAACGGCCATTGACAATGTGCTTTCTTACAAGATAGCCATGGCCGACGGGGAATATTATACCGTGGAACGCCAGGATCATCCCCTGCGCAAGATCCTGCCCGAGGATACCCTGGTTTTTACGGTGACGGACATGGACGAAAAATTGGTGGAAACCATTGTCCTTCCCGCCTCCCAGGTTCGGGGCAAGGGACTGGGCAAGGATGTGACCAACAAGACCCTGCTGGGGCTTCCCGGCCTCCAAAAGGAGGGCTGCGACGGGATTATCACCTCGGCCCGGTTTATCCTCTACCCGGAATTTGATTTTAAAAAGACCTGTTGCATTGAGTTCTTCGGCAATGACATGACCGAGGCCGGCCAGGTCATCAATGGGGTGGTCCAGGCATTTGAAAACCAGGATCCCGCCCTCATGGCCCTGGAGCATTTTGACGAAGAATACATCAAGGCCATTAAATACAAGACCAAACAGGCCATTGGCAACCGTCTCAAGGCCGTGCTCCTCATTGACATGGTCTCCAACGATGAAGCCCGACTGGAAAAGGGGATGAACCTCATTGAGGATATCCTGGCCCCCTACGACAAGACCGGGTTGACCATTGCCAAGGACAATGCCGAAGCCGCCCGGTTCTGGGAGGACAGAAAACGGCTGGGCGCCATTGCCGCCCACACCAATGCTTTTAAGCTCAACGAAGACATTGTACTGCCCATTGCCTCTTTGGCCGATTTTGTCCGCTATGTGGACGATACCAACCTGGCGGAGAAAAAATACAACCAGGAGCGGATCATCCACTCCATTGTGGAATACCTGGACACGGCCCGGCCACTGGCCGATCCGGAATGGCTCACCAAAAAGGTGGGCCAGGCCAAGGATTTGGCCTACGGCATCCGCAAAAAATTGGACATTGCCTCCAGGGATGCATTGGAAGCCCAGATCCATTCCAAGAATTTTTACACCCAGGTGAGGGAAAGCCTTCGCGGTTACAGTCTGATCCAGGAGAATCTGGACCGGATTTACGAAACCACGTCCAAGCGCCTCATCGTCATCGCCATCCACATGCACGCCGGCGACGGCAACGTCCATGTGAACATTCCCGTGCTCTCCAATGATAGGGAGATGATGGAACGGGCCAACCAGACTGCGGACAAGGTCATGGAAAAGACCGTGGAGCTGGGCGGGGCCGTCTCCGGGGAACACGGCATCGGCGTGACCAAGATCAAGCATCTGTCACCGGCCCGGCGGGCCGAGTTCGAAGCCTATCGCAATGAACGGGATCCCCACCGGATCATGAACCCACATCCCCTTGCTCCTTCTGCTTGCCAGCGTTTCCAGCGGCTTCGACTGCGTGAACGGACCCGGTGGGTCCTGCAAAATGTCGCGCGGAGTCTAATCGAGCGCGCGCGCGGATCGATCCCGTGCGGCGCATCCAGCAGCGATCCGCGTGCAGTTTTTCGTCAACCGCCGTTTTTTCGCCGATGTGCAGA
>JAKSBM010000087.1 GCA_022361135.1 Desulfobacterales bacterium
ACGAACATGTCCAACTTCCGGATTTTTTCAATGTCCAGGTCGGGGAGGGCCGGGGCCGGGTTGAGCAGGACCGGGATGTTTTCCCGTGCCCCCAGTTCAATGACGTGGTAAACGGTGTTGATGTCGATTTCCAGCTGCATGACGATGAGATCGCATACCTTCAGATCTTCCAGGGCGGCATCCACATCCCCGGGTTTCAAATGGGCATTGGCACCCTTGATGATGAGGATGGAGTTATGGGAATCCGGATCCACAAAAATGGGGGCCACACCGGAGGAAGTTCCGGGAACGGCCTCCACATACCGGGCGTCGATGCCGCAGTCCTCGAAATTCTTTTTGGTGTTGGGCCCGAACATGTCATCCCCCACCCGGGAGATCATCATGACATCGGCCCCCAGCTTGGCAGCGGCCACGGCCTGGTTGGCTCCCTTGCCCCCAAAGCCCATGTCAAAGGTGGGCGCTTCCAGGGTTTCCCCGGTTTTGGGCATGCGATTGATATAGGTGACCAGATCCACCATGTTGGAGCCGATGACGGCAATTTTTCCCATTATTCACCTTCCTTTAATGCGTTGATTTTATCTTCAATCTCTTTGGCTTCGTCGGCGGCCAAAAGGCCGGCGCTCACCCGGAACACAGCCCGTTCGCCGGGCGCCAGATGGCGGACATTGCCCTTGGCCGTTTCCGCGGTATACCCTTCGGGCTCGCAGGATCCGGGCAGGGCAAAGGCGGCCACGCCCTGGCTGTCGTTCTTGAGGATCCACCGGGTGAGGTGGGAGAACGCGGCCCCATCATAGCCCAGGTACTGGGCCGATCCGTCCTTGAGTTTCATCAGGGTGTGGATCACCCCGGCCTCATCCTGTTTCAGATTCTTCAGGAAAAAGACAAACTCGGGATCGTAATTTTCCGGCTCGTCCAGGACGGCCATGCGGGCGGGATCGTCCTTGACCTGGTTGAGGAAATCCATCCAGGCCGGGGTGGGTTTCACATGGCCGGGGATACTGGTCCGGGTGACAATGTCTTCGGGGGTGTCGGGACAGGGCTGGATCAGCTCAGCCCCGGTTTCAAAG
>JAKSBM010000559.1 GCA_022361135.1 Desulfobacterales bacterium
AACGACATGGTCAGCCTGCTGAAATCCCAGCACGGCGGGGTTGTCAAAGAGCTGGAATCCCACGGCGTGAAGTTCAACGAAGTGGACGGCATGGCCTTCCGCAAGGCCCTTGCCCCCCTGTACAAGGAACAGCCCGGCATGACCCCGGGTGTGTTTGACGCCATCTTCAAGGAACTGGATTCCATGAGATAATCCAAACAGCACAGAAAACGCATGGCCCGAACAAACGGGGCCATGCGTTTTTTTATTCTTCACAAGGTAAACCCACCATGGATTTAATTAAAAAAGCAATTCGGGAATTTGACATCACCCTCAGCGCCGCCTTCATCTGCGTCACCGTACTGGTGGTCATCCTGAACGTCATCCTGCGGTATTTTTTCAAGGGCGGCTTCTTCTGGGCCGAAGAGGTGGCCACCTGCTCCTTTATCTGGAGTATTTTCATTGGATCGGCAGGGGCCTATCGCCACAGGATGCACATCGGCATCGACCTGCTCACCAAATTCTTCCCGGAAAAGGGCCGCCGGGCCGTGACCCTGGTCATCCACGTTCTCATGGTGGCCATCAACGGGTACATCGTCTACCTGAGCGTCCTTTTGATGATGGCCAACAAACTCAAACGAACCCCGGTTCTGGACATTCCGTCGGTGTATATCAATTCCGCCATCACCGTGGGATTCGGGCTCACCACCCTCTACGCCGTCTTCTTCCTTGTCCGGGAGGGACGCCTCCTCCTCGGAGGCACTTCCCAGACCTTAACCGGAGATCAATAAGGAGTATCCCATGTCCACCTTTCCCATCGTCATTGTCATGGTGCTGTATCTTTCCAGCATTCCCATTGCCTTTGCATTGATTTCAGCGGCCCTGGCCTATTTCACCTTTGGCGACACCGGTACGCCGCCGGATCTGATCCTGCAAAAATTCATCACCTCGGCCTCCTCCTTTCCGCTGCTGGCCGTCCCCTTCTTCATCATGGTGGGGGAAATCATGAACTATTCCGGCATCAGCGCCAGCCTCATGAAGATGGCCGATGTCCTCACCGGCCACATGAAGGGCGGCCTGGCCCAGGTCAACGTGGTCCTGAGTACCCTCATGGGCGGGATCTCCGGCTCGGCCAATGCCGATGCGGCCATGCAGTCCAAAATCCTGGTGCCGGAAATGGAAAAACGGGGCTATGGCCGGGCCTTTTCCACGGCGGTCACCGCAGCCTCATCCTCCATTGCACCGGTGATTCCCCCGGGGATCAACCTCATCATTTACGCCCTCATTGCCCAGGTCTCCGTGGCCAAGATGTTCATCGGCGGCTATGTGCCCGGCTTCCTCATGTGTGCGGCCCTCATGGTGGCCGTGAGCCTGATTTCCCGGAAGCGGGGATACAAACCCTCCCGGGAAAAAATGTCCCCCCCCAAGGATATCTTCAAACAGATCAAGGAATCCATCTGGGCCCTGCTCTTGCCCTTTGGCATCATCATGGGCATCCGCATGGGCATCTTCACCCCCACGGAGGCCGGGGCCATTGCCGTCCTCTTCTGCGTCCTCATCGGGGTCTTTGTTTACAAGGAACTCAAGTGGAAGCATCTGCCCATCATCCTGAAGAACACCGTGCTCTCCACCAGCGCCGTGGTTCTTATCATTGTGGCGGCTTCGGTATTCGGCCAATACCTGAGCTGGGAGCGGATCCCCTATCTGCTCACCAAATCCATGATGAAGTTTTCCGACTCCCCATGGATGATGCTCATGGTCATCAATGTCTTCCTCTTTGCCCTGGGCATGTTTCTGGAGGGCGGTGCCGTCCTCATCATTGTGGCCCCCCTGCTGGTGCCGGTGGCCAAAACCATGGGCATTGACCTCATCCACTTCGGCCTGGTCATGATCGTCAACATCATGATCGGCGGGATCACCCCGCCCTTCGGTTCCATGATGTTCACCACCTGCTCCATCACCCATGTGGCCATTGGGGACTTTATCAGGGAAATCTGGCCCTTTATCCTGGCCCTGACCCTGGTCCTGCTGGTGGTGACCTATATCCCGTCGGTGGTCATGTTCCTGCCCAATTTGCTTTAAATGGAGAACCCCATGATACTCATTGCCCACCGGGGATGCAGCTACCCCGGATTTAACCAGAACACCATCCGATCCTTTGAAAAGGTTATTGAACAAGGCGTCCCCGCCATTGAGCTGGACGTCCAGCTGGATGCCGACGGCGACCTGCCCATTGTCCACAACCTGGACCTCACCCAGGTCTCCACGGGAACCGGACAGATCATGTCCTCCTCCACGGATTACCTGAAAAGCCTCCATGCAGGAGACCCCCAACGGGGCAAGGACCGCATCCCCTTCCTCCGGGAAGTGTTGGATCTCTTTGCCGCCACGCCAGTGGAAAAACGCCCCGTCCTCCACATGGAGCTCAAGGGCAACGACACCGGCCTGCCCGCCGGGGAAATGACCCGGGAATACCTGGACGACGGCCGCCTGGCCAAAACCGATATCCTGGTCAGCTCCTTTAATTGGGCCGAATTGAAGCAGATCCACACCATTTGCCCGGAACTGGACCTGGCCCTGCTGGACGGCGCCATCCGCCGGCAGCCCCTGCTGGACAGACTCCCCGACAGCGAGCCCTATTTCTCCGATCTCTTTGCCTATGGGGAAGAGGACTATATGCTCCCCCGGTTCCCCACCCTGGATGAAAACCTGGCCCTGTTGGAACGACTCTGCCCCCCCGGAGCCATCTTCGACGGCCTCAAGGTGGAATTGGAATGCTGCCTCTCCGGCGGCTATTACACCGACTTCCTCTTTGATGAAGCCCAAAGGATGAAGGCCAAATCCGTGAACCTCTGGTTCCAATCCGTCACCAAGGACGTGGTGGACCGGGCCCATGGAGAGGGCCTGGCCGTTTTGCTCTACACCATCAATGGGGAAACGGACCTGCTCAAGGCCGCGGACATGGGTGTGGATGGAATCTTTACGGACTTTTATTCCCAATCCCGGGAGGTCTTAAAGGATTATCTCGACTAATCCATTAAAGCACTATCCCCTCTTTTTTAGGCATGACAATTCAGGAGGCTGAAATGAGCAGAGATTTATCAGTGATTGTAGCAGCCAGCGGAGAACAAAATGCAGTAGCAATCGAACCAAGTAC
>JAKSBM010000331.1 GCA_022361135.1 Desulfobacterales bacterium
AAGGGGAGACAAGACCGAAAAACAAAAAAGGTATCCGGCACGGGCCATGCAACGGCAGAGGGCCGCGGCCGCCTTTAAACGGCCATGGACCTGGAATCAGGCCGGTTGAATATACACCTTGTGATCCACCAGGGAGAGGGAGGCGATATATCCTTTAATGAATTTTTGTTCACCGAAAATGGACACCAGCCGGATCCCGTTTTCATCGGGTTCCACCTTATCCACCGCTTCCATTAACAGGGTCTCGCTCCCGTCTTCCAGCAGATATGCATTTGCTTCACACATGGGGTCTCCTTATGACTTATCCTTTATAATTGGATTCATTTTCCGGGGTTGAAAATCGACCTGAGGCAAACCAGGTATCCAGCACCTCATCCACCAGCAGGGGAAGGGGCAGTCCGTTGACGCCGGCCAGGGAAATATTCTCCTGGGACAGGGGGAGCAGGATTTTTTTGGCATCGGACTGACAAACGGCTTCAGCCATGGCCGGTGTGACCTCCCCCATCATGGCATGGGGCATGACAATGCCCAAAGAGCCAATGATAACATGGGCCCGACGGGTGGTCTGAACAATGGCATTGGTGCCGGACGCCCCTTTGTTGGCCCGGGATTTCAACATCTGGGCAGTGGCAATGGCATTGGTGCCCAGGGCAATGATTTCAATGGCCTCGCCGCACCGCTCCTTCAATTTTTTGATCACCACCGAGCCGATCCCGCCCCCCTGGCCGTCTATGACACAAACCCGCTGCACGTTCCGCACTGTTTGATTCTCCATGGTCTGCCTTTTGGTTATGTTTGGGTTCCCTATTCGTGGGTAAGGGGCAGGGAAACGGCCCGGCACAAATGCTGCCAAACCCGTTCTTCAACCTCTTCCTCACTGCCGTTTCCGTCCACGATGACAACCCGCTCGGTGTCGCCAAACCGCTCAAAGGCGGTGAAATAATGACGCCGAACCGATTCAAGAATATCAATTTTTTCGTAGATGTCCAGACTCTGGCGGCCGGATTTAATACGTTCCAGACACAAACCCGGATCCACATCAATGAAGAGGGTCACGCTGGGCTTTAAAATCTGGGCATTCATCTGATTCAAGGTAATGACCTGATCCATATCCATGAACTGGGCATGGTAAGCATAGGAAGAAAAATAATACCGGTCGCAAACCACCACCCGCCCCTGGTCCACCTGGGCCTTGATACCGTTGTCAGCATTGAGGAGGTGATCGGTGCGGTCGGCGGCAAAGAGGGCGGCCAGGGTTCGCTGGTCCACGGCCACATCTCCGGAAAGCATCTTTCGAATCAGGGTACCAATGGGGCCGTCGGTGGGTTCACAGGTGGCCACCGGGCTGATACCGCCTGCAGTGAGGCGATTACAGATCCGCCGGGCCTGGGTACTTTTCCCGGAACCGTCGATCCCTTCAAATACGATGAGCTGTCCACTCTCCAATGCGTCCAAAGCCATTCCCTCTTCCTTCAAATGATTAAAAGAAAAGGTTATAGCAATATCCCCCGGGCCTGGCAAGGGCGGCGGGGGCTGTATTGACAATGCCCAGACCAGGCGTTACTATTTATCAATTATCGTATGCACGCAAGCCTCCCTTTTTTAGCCTTTTCACCCATCCCTGTCTTCTTTCTTTCCCCCTTTTAATTTCCATACGATTCACCCGAATCAAAATGCCCTGGGCATTTTCGATACATTTAATGCAACCCCATGTAAGGAGAAGCAAACCATGAAACAAAGAACCCTGTCCATTATTACCCTTTTGGCCGTTGCCGCCTTAATCCTCTCCGGATGCAACCATATGGATAAACCCATGATGATGGAAAAAGACGGCAAGATGATGAAGGGAATGGATCACCATAAAATGTCTGCCAACGAATCCATGATGATGAAAGATGCCAAAAAAATGATGATGTACGGCAAGATGATGATGAAACACGGCATGATGCTCACCGACGGCATGAAAAAACCGGAAAATGCCATGATGATGATGAGCGACGGCAAAATGATGATGAACGACGGCATGATGATGAAGGACGACATGATGGCCCGGTACGGCAAAATGATGATGCAGTACGGGAAAATGATGATGGACAACGGGAAGATGATGACCTCGGACATGATGAAGCAGGACGGCATGATGATGATGAACGACGGCATGATGATGATGAAGGCCGGGAATAAGATGATGGACGGCATGGTCATGATGCGGGCCGGGGAAATGATGATGAAGCACGGCAAAATGAAGATGGACGGCATGATGATGGACATGGAGATGATGAAGCAGGACGGCATGATGATGATGGACAATGGGAAGATGATGATGCACGACGGCAAAAAAATGAAATACGGCAAAATGATGATGGACCACGGGAAGATGATGATGGATGGAAAGATGATGGATGGCAAAATGATGATGATGGACGGCGAAATGATGATGAAGGATGGGATGATGATGATGAAATCCGGAAAAATGATGATGGATGACCGGATGATGATGAAATAAGCCCTCCCACAACTCCGGCAGCCCCCTTCCCCCGGGGGCTGTCGCCCTCCTCAAAAAAAAACCTGGACAATTCATCTCACCTTGGATATAAATGGAAGGTTTGCGTAAATTTTAGCAAGGTGATCTATGAAATACGATGTTATTATCGTGGGCGGTGGGCCCGCAGGACTTTTTGCGGCCTATCACTTAAAGGAACATTCCAATCTCAAGGTCCTTTTAATCGAAAAGGGACGGGATTCCCTTAAGCGAAAATGCCCCAATCACAACCTTCAAAAATGTACCCAATGCGACCCCTGCAATATCCTGGCTGGCATTGGTGGCGCCGGACTCTACTCCGACGGTAAACTTAACTTCATTCCCCGCCTGGGAAAAACAGATCTCACCCAATTCATGCCCCTCTCCGATGCCCAGGCCCTCATCGACGAAACCGAAGAAATCTTCACCCGTTTCAAGATGGATGGTGCGGTATATCCCACCAACATGACCGAAGCCAAGCAGGTGCGTAAAGAAGCCAAACGGGTTGGCATTGACCTGCTCCTCATCAAACAAAAACACCTGGGATCGGACAATCTGCCCGGCTACATCGCCGGCATGGCAGAGCACATTCAATCCCGGGGGCTGGACGTAAAACTCAAGGAAGAAGTCCTGGACATCCTTGTGGAAGACGGTCACATCACCGGCGTTCTCACGGACAAGGCCAGCTACCAGGCCGACAATGTTATCCTGGCACCGGGCCGGGTGGGAGCCAATTGGATGACCACCATTGCCCAGAAGCATCAGCTTCCCGTGAGCCAGCGGGGCATTGAAGTGGGCGTCCGCGTGGAGGTGCACAACGACATCATGGATGACCTGTGCAACGTGATCTACGACCCCACATTCTTCATCCAGACCCCGACCTACGACGACCAGACCCGGACCTTCTGTACCAACCAGGGCGGTTTCATCTCCCTGGAAAACTACAAGGACTTTGTCTGCGTCAACGGCCATGCCTATTCCGGGAAAAAGTCCCAGAATACCAATTTCGCCTTCCTTTCCAAGGTGGTCCTCACGGAACCGGTGACCGACAACCAGGCCTATGGAGAATCCATTGGCCGGCTGGCCACCCTCATCGGCGGGGGGAAGCCCATCCTCCAAAGATTTGGGGATTTGAAACGGGGACGGCGCTCCACCTGGAACCGGGTCTCCAAGGGCTATATCCAGCCCACCATGACCAATGTGGTTTGCGGTGACATCGCCATGGCCCTGCCCGAACGGATCTTGTCCAACCTCATCGAGGGGCTGGAGATCCTCAACGAAGTGGTACCCGGGGTTTCCAACGACGAGACCCTGCTCTATGCCCCGGAGATTAAATTCTTCGCCACCCAGATTGAAACCAATTCCCATCTGGAAACCGGCATCAAGGGCATGTATGTGGCCGGAGACGGTCCCGGGGTTGCCGGCAACATTGTATCTGCCGCCGCCACCGGCCTGATCCCGGCTAAACGGATCATTGAACTTCAATAATGGATCCGAATAACTGAGACCACATACGGGATCGTGGATCCAACGCACCGGATCAAAGGATCCTTGAAATACAAAAAACCCCGCCCGGGCCATGGCCCGGTGCGGGGTTTTTCATTTATTTTTTTCAGGTCAGCCTATTCCGGGCAATACATGGCACAGGCATCGTCGGATTCCCAGGCCATGACCTTGGACACCCGGACGTTTTCATCCATATCCTGATTGAGCAGGGTCTGCACCCGCTCGGCAATGTATACGGCAATGCGTTCCGAGGTGGGCTGTTGCCCCTCAAAGGCATCCAGCTCATTAAGGTATTTGTGGTCCAGTTCCTGGTCCACCACCTGGCGAACGGCCTTCTTAATGTCGCCGAAATCCGCCAGAACCCCGGCGCTGTTCAGCTTTTCCCCACGGACGTGGACTTCCACCTGCCAATTGTGGCCATGGAGATTTTCGCACTTCTGTCCCACCATGGCCAATTGATGGGCGCCTGCAAACCGGGTCTTCACCTTGAGTTCAAACATAAATTCCGCCTTGATACTCGATTAGAGATTCTTAAATAGGTTTTTCAATTTATTGGAAATCTTATTGGAATCGAGCTTGTCGAATTCCTGGAGAAGTTCCTTTTGCTTCTGGCTGAGTTTGGTGGGGGTCTTGATGATCACCTTGATGATCTGATCCCCCCGCCGACCGGTTCTCAGGGAAGCAATCCCTTCACCCCTCAGCCGGAATGTATCTCCGTACTGGGTTCCCTTGGGAATCTGGAAAATTTCCTCACCCACCAGGGTGGGCACCTTGATATCGTCGCCCAATGCTGCCTGGATAAAGGAAATATCGATGGCACAGATGATATCGGTGCCGTCGCGCTGGAAAAATTTATGGGGTTTGACATTGATCACCACATAAAGGTCGCCGGACTGCCCATCGGGGGTGGGGGCGGCCTCACCTTCGCCGGTGAGGCGAAGTTTAGATCCCACATCCACGCCGGCGGGGATTTTCACCTGGACCTTGCGTGTGATTTCCACCCGGCCGGCCCCCTGGCACTTGGCACAGGGATCGGAAATCATCTGTCCCTTGCCCTTACAATAGGGACAGGAGGTCTTAACCTTGAAACAGCCCTGGCTCTGGATGAACTGGCCCGTGCCCTGACAATGGGAACAGGTGGAGGGACTG
>JAKSBM010000032.1 GCA_022361135.1 Desulfobacterales bacterium
ACGCAATGGACGGGGCTTTTGTCCCCTGGATTCCAACGCCTTGTTCCCACCACGGAAGATGGATTGCCCCTGCCCTTCCATTGGGGTATACTTGCCCAAACAGCCCGGAGGAAAGGCATGCAAATTCGCACCCTTACCCTTGTTTTTATCGCAATCCTGTCCATGGGAATTCAAACCGGCCAGGGTCAGGTTTATTCCTGGATTGATGACCAGGGAATCCGCCACTATTCCAATGTGACCCCGCCCCAGAACGGGGCCGCCCGATCTCTGGAGGAAACCCGACCTGCCCCGGCTTCCGGAGACTTTCAACTGGTCAAGGTTTACGATGGAGACACCATTCTGGCCCGGGCCCTGGGTATTGAATTCAAAATCCGCCTGGTGGGCATCGACGCCCCGGAAAAGGGATATTCCAAGGGTCCGGCCCAACCCTTTGCCCGGGAGGCCGACCAATACCTCACCCGGCGGCTGGCCACCCACTCCTTTGGGGTGAAGTCCTATGGAATGGGGAGTTACAATCGAATCCTGGGGGAAATCTACCTCAATGGGAAGAATCTAAACCTGGAGCTGGTCTCCCGGGGGTTGGCCCAGGTCTACGCCGGAAAAACAGCCCCCGGCCTGGACATGGCCCCCTATCACCGGGCCCAGGACATCGCCCGCACCGCCCGACGGGGAATCTGGTCCCTGGAAAAAAACTATATCCCCCCGGAAAAATGGCGGCGCCGCCATCCCCGAACCCCTTGAAATGCTTTTTGTTTTACACCCGCGCACGGCTTATGGTAGACTTCTTTTATCTGTATTTTCATTAAAATCAATTTAAATTTCGCCATTCTCAACATCGCAACGCCCCGGTAAAGACGCGTCTCCCCGCCCCTCTTCCAAATCATTCAAAGGGATTAATCCCCAAACAAAGGAAGTTCCATGAATACACAAGCCAACTTACAGGAAACCAAAGGGATTTTGCTGGAATCCGGCACCAATGAAATGGAATTGCTCACCGTCATGGTGGGCAACCAGATTTTTGGAATGAATGTGGCCAAGGTCCAGTCCATCCAGCAATATGACCCCAAACTGGTTACGGCCCTGCCCGAACCGGCCGAGGGGATTCTGGGGATGTTCCTCTACCGAAATAAAACCATTCCCCTCATGGACCTGTCCCAGCTTTTGGGCATTGAAGAAAACAATGAGCTCAGCCGGGAAATCGTGGTGGTCACGGAATTCAACAACGCCGTAAACAGTTTCAAGGTCCAGGGCGTCAACCGGATCTACCGCCTCTCCTGGAAGGAATTTGTTCCCCTGGATCAACTCTTTGAAAATTCTGCCTTTTTCACGGGTTCCGTCCATGTGGACGATACCCAGGTCCTGGTCATTGACCTGGAGCATATCCTGGCCGGAATCTTCCCTGATCAAATCCTGGAGGAGGTCAGTGAAGAAATCCTCACCCAGAAGGAACCCGTGGACCGCAGTGAATTGAAAATCTATTTCGCAGAGGACTCCCCCACCATGCGACGGGGGGTGGTGGGCAAACTCAAGGAAGCCGGCTATTCCGACCTCAAGGACTTTGAAAATGGGGAGCTGGCCTACCAATACATCCGGGCCAATTATAAAACCGTGGCCAAGGACCAGCCCACCTTCCTGGTCACGGACATTGAAATGCCCAAGATGGACGGACTCACCCTCTGCCGCAAGATCAAGCAGGACCCGGTGCTCCAGGACATCTACGTGGTCATGTTTTCCTCTTTGATCAACAAACAGATGGTCGCCAAATGCCAGAAGGTGAGGGCCGACAATTACGTGACCAAACCCGAAATCAACGAATTAATCAAAATCCTCGACCAATAAGTCATCCGTGTGCAGACATTTTCCGGAGGAAGTTCCATTGAAAGAGAATCCACCCAACGAAATCCAGGCGCAGCAAGCCCCCGCCAGTGAGGCGGCCCAGATGGATCTGAAGGAAATCGAAGGGCGACTGGCCGATTTTTCCCAAATTCTGGCCGGTCTCTGCCCCGGGGAAACCCCGGACCTCGGTGCCCTGATCATGACCCTGGAACATCTGTCCGAGGCCGCGAAGAAATCCCAAAACGCAACCTTTTCCAAGGTGGTGGCCTCCTGCCTTTCCTATGTCACCGGCATCTCCCTGGAAACCGAAGACCGGGTCAAACCGGTGGAGGATGCCCGCATCCTCATGGAAGCCATCATCCGTCACATGAAAAAGGGCATGGAATTTACCTTTGACACCGAAGATGTCATGGCCATCCTCAACGCCACCATGGACCCGGACACGAGCCAGGGGGCAGAAGCCCCCCGGGAAGCGGCAGCCCCCGCCCAAAACCATGCCCCGGAGGCCGACGACGACACCCCACCCCCCTCCGGGGTTCCCCTTTCCTCCGAGGACATCGAAATCATGGTGGACTTTGTCACCGAGGCCGAGGAGAATCTGGACGCCATTGAGGTCCACCTCATTGAGCTGGAGCAGGACCCCACGGATTCGGAAATCATCAACAATATCTTCCGCCCCTTCCACTCCATCAAGGGGGTGGCCGGCTTCCTCAGCCTGACCAAAATCAACCACCTGGCCCATTCCACGGAAAACCTTTTGGACAGTGCCCGCAGCGGGGAATTCATCATCAACCCCGCCGTCACCGATGCCATCCTGGAATCCGTGGACACCCTGAAGCAACTCATCTCCCGGGTGAAACAAGGGGCCCAGCAGGGGGTCAGCGTCCCCGACGACGACATCCCCATTTCCGATCTTCGAAACCGGCTGGACCAACTCCTCCAGCAGCTCACCAGCGGCGAGGCCGAACCCCTGGGCACCATCCTGGTGAACAAGGGGGTCCTGGAACAGGATGAGCTGGAGGCCTCCCTGGAAAAGCAGAAGGAGGCCCCGGAAAAAAAGATCGGCGAATTATTGGTGGAGGACCAAAAGGTCAAGCCCGTGGAAGTGGCCCAGGCATTGGCCGAACAGCGCCAGGAAAAGAAAAAGGTGGTCACCCAGGTCAAGGTGAACACGGAAAAACTGGACGACCTGGTGGACTATGCCGGGGAACTGGTCATTGCCCAGTCCATGCTCCGCCAGCTCACCTCCGACGATGCCGAACTCAACCAGAGTGTGGCCCAGCTGGGACAAATCGTCTCCAACATGCAGCACATTGCCATGTCCATGCGCATGATCCCCATCAAATCCACCTTCATGAAGATGATCCGCCTGGTCCGGGACCTGTCCAAGAAATCCGGCAAAAATGTGGCCCTGGAAATGAGCGGGGAGGAAACGGAAATCGACCGCAACGTGGTGGACGCCCTGTACGAACCCATGGTTCACATGATCCGCAACTCCGTGGACCACGGCATGGAAACCCCGGGTGAACGTTCCCGGACCGAAAAACCGGCCACGGGCATCATCCATCTCAAGGCCTCCCACAAGGGGGGACAGATCCTCATTGAAATCCAGGATGATGGCCGGGGCCTGGACCGGGAACGCATCCTGACCAAGGGAATCGAAGCCGGCCTGGTCTCCGAAGAGGACAGTCTCACCGATGCCCAGGTCTTTGACCTCATCCTCCAGCCCGGATTTTCCACGGCACAGACCGTCACCGATGTCTCCGGCCGGGGCGTGGGCATGGATGTGGTGAAATCCAGCATTGAAAAGTTCCGGGGCCATTTGAAAATCGATTCGGAAAAGGGCAAGGGCACCCGGTTCACCATCGGCCTTCCCCTGACCCTGGCCATCATCGACGGCATGCTGGTCCGGGTGGGGGAACAACGCTATGTCATCCCCACCACGGTGATCCAGCGGGCCTTTAAACCCGAAGAATCCAATTGTGTCACCGTGGAGGGCAAGGGGGAACTCATCAAGGAGCGGGACCGCCTCATCCCCCTGATCCGGCTGAACCAGCTTTACGACCACCGGGCCGAGGCCACGCCCCCCTGGGAAAGCCTGGCCGTGGTGGTGGAATCCAAGGACGAACAAAAGGCCTTGCTCATCGATGAACTCCTGGGCAAGGATGAATATGTAATCAAAAGCCTAGGCGGGAATTTGGAAAACGTGAAGGGGTTCGCCGGCGGAGCCATCCTGGCCGACGGTCGGGTGGGCCTGATCCTGGATATCCACGGAGTCTTTACCCTGGCCAAGGAGGGCTAAGCCCGGTGGATCTGAAAAAAATACTGGTGGTGGACGACCAGGACGCCATCTGCCAAATTTTTCAACTGGCCTTCACCTCCCGGGGCTATGAAGTCCACACCGCCGAATCGGGGGAGGCCGCCCTGGAAATCCTGGCCCGGGATCCCATCCACCTCATTTTCCTGGACATCAATCTGCCCGGGATGAACGGCCTGGACCTCTGCCGCACCATCCGCAAAAATATTCCCATGGCCAATATCTTCGCCCTCACCGGCTATGGCTCCCTTTTCCAACTCTCCCATTGCCGGGAGGCCGGATTTGACGATTATTTCAAAAAACCGGCCCGGATCACCGACCTGGTCACGGCGGCCCAGGACGGCTTAAACCGGCTCAAACGGTGGCAACGTTTATAAGATGACACACACCACCCCTATACCCCCGGCCCCTGAAATCCTGGCCCGAATTTTGGACACCCTGCCGGTGATCGTCCTGGTACTGGACAGTAGAAGCCGGGTGGTGCTGGCCAACCAATGCGCCGCAGAGATCACCCAAACCCAGCCGGATCAATTGGTGGGCCTTTCCGGAGGCCGGGCCCTGGGCTGCCAGAACCATTGCACCGGGGAGGACAATTGCGGAATCGGCACCCACTGCCCCACCTGCCCCCTTCACCGGGCCATGTCCCAGACCCGGCTGGAAAAAAAAGCCCAGAAATGGATCGAAGCCCCCATGGCATTGAAACACAAAGGCATGCGGGATCTGCGAATTTCCACCACCCCCCTGGAAGCCGGGGAAGACTGTTGGGTCATGGTGACCATTGAAGATTTTACGGAATTAAAACGCCTTGAAGAACATCAAGTGGAGCGGGAAAAACTGGCTGCGGTTCTGGAAACCGCCGGGGCCGTCTGCCACGAGCTGAGCCAGCCCCTTCAGATCGTCACAGGATTCTGTGACATTCTCATGGAACACAAAGAGCTGGACCCGGAAACCTGCAAGGCCCTGGATGCCATCCAGAAGGCCGTGCAGAAAATGGCCCAGCTCAATTTCGATCTCATGCACATCACCGGGTACAAGACCAAGGCCTACCTCTCGGCCACCATCATTGACATTGAAAAGTCGTCGGCCGGATCCTGACGGGAATCTGAGCGGTATTTAGAAGGGGATATCGTCGTCGGGGATGGGATCCTGACCACCGGTCATGCCCGGGTTGGTCTGTCCCTGGAAATGGTTCCCATTGGGGGCGCCGCCGCCCTGGAAGCCATTGCCGCCCTGCTGCTGGTATCCGCCACCCGGGTTGCCGCCGAAGTTGCCGCCGCCCTGCTGGCCGCCACCCTGGTTGTATCCGCCGCCACCCTGCTGCTGGTAGCCGCCACCGCCTCCGCCGTAGTTGCCGCCGCCCTGGTTGTCGCTGCGTCCGCCCAGGAACTGGAAGTTGGAGGCCACAACCTCGGTGGTGTAAACGGTCTGACCATCCTTTTCGTAACTCCGGGTCTGGAGGCGCCCTTCAATGTAAATCTGGCTGCCCTTATTCAGATACTTTTCACAGACCTCGGCCTGGCGGCCAAAGACGACAATGCGGTGCCATTCGGTCTTTTCCTGGCGGTCACCGGTATTCTTGTCCGTCCATTGTTCACTGGTGGCAATGGAAAAGTTCACAACGGCAACACCGCTCTGGGAATACCGAATCTCGGGATCCCGTCCCAGATTTCCAATTAACATGACCTTATTTAATCCAGCCATTCTGACTCCTTATGAATGAAATAGGGGAATTTTTAAATAGACATAATGCTCACACAGGGGTGAAATTGTCAATTCTTACTTGTGTCTAACCCGGTTTACGTATTGACAAAAGGCCTACCAGGAATTATGTTGCTATCAAAGTAGCAACATTTTTTGAACTGCGAGGTAATGCATGGAAAACCGACTCAAACTCAAGGAACTGGGATTTTCCCAATACGAAGCCGCCTGTTACATGTCCCTGGTGGGACACCACCCCGTCAATGGATCCCAGCTCAGCAAGATCTCCGGCATTGCCCGATCCCGCATCTATGACGTACTCAGGAACCTGATCACCAAGGGTTATGTCATTGAGGTCAATCCCGGCCAATACGCCCCCCTGCCTTCGGACGAACTCATCCGCCGGTTGAAACGAAACTTTGACAATAACATTAACGCCTTTAAACAGGAACTGGAAAAAGCAAATCAAAAGGATGATTTTGATTTCATCTGGACCCTGAACGGCTATGAAAATGTCATGGAAAAGGCCGTGGAAATGATCGAAGAGGCCGAAGAAGAAATCTATGTCCGCCTCTTCCCCGAAGCCGACAACCATCTGTCCGAGCATCTGGTGGCCGCAAACCAGCGCGGGGTGGCCATCCGCTACATCGCCATGGGAAGCATCCCCAAACGATTCACCGTCCAGGTCACCCACCCCGACCACGGGGACCTGATCCAGACCATCGGCGGTCGATCCTTTGACATTATTACCGATAAAAAAGAAGCCCTGGTGGGAATATTTGAAGTGGGGAACGAAGACGGATCCCCCATCAACTGGACCCGGAACCCCTGGTTTATCATCGCCAACCGGGACAGTCTCCGCCATGACTTTTACCATTGTTTTCTTGAAAAAACTTTGGATATGCAGCTCCCCCTCACACCCGAAGAAAAGCAGATCTATGATTTAATCAAAAAAGACAATTAAACAACCAAGGAGGCGCCCATGACCGCCATGCGTAAGATTCATTTTTTTGACGGATTTTCCAACGAAAGTGACGACACCATATTTAACCTTGAAGAGGATTATGGTGCCCATCATTACGAACGCATTAACCTGGTGGTCCGCCACGCCAAAGGCTGCTGGCTCACCGACGACAAGGGGAAGAAATACCTGGATTGCCTGGCCGCTTACTCCGCCGCCAATCCCGGCCACCACCACCCCACCATCACCAATGCAGTCATGGACGCCCTCATGGGCAATTACGCCTCGGTTCTTTCCAATGTGGTCTACACCGACCCCCTGGGGATCTTCCTCTCCGAAGCCGCCCGGTTCGCCCCCCAGATGGCCCCCCGGTTCGGCAACTACGGCAACAAGGTCCTGCCCAAGAACGGCGGGGTGGAATCCGTGGAAACCGCCATCAAAACCATGCGGTACTATGGGTTCAAGCAAAAGGGCATCCCCGACGGAAAACAGGAAATCATCGTCTTTAACAATAACTTCCACGGCCGGACCATTTCCGTGGTCTCCATGTCCTCCTCCCCCAAATACAAGGAAGGCTTCGGCCCCCTGACCCCGGGTTTTGTTTCCGTCCCCTTCGGGGATCTGGACGCCGTGGCCGAGGCCGTCAATGGAAACACCTGCGGCATCCTGGTGGAACCCTTCCAGGGTGAAGGCGGCATGCTCATCCCCCCCAAAGGCTTCCTCAAGGGCCTGCGGAAGATCTGCGACGACAAAGACCTCCTCCTGGTATGCGATGAAATCCAGGTGGGCATGGGCCGCACCGGGAAAAAATTCTGCTTTGAGCACGACGGCATCGTCCCCGACGGCGTCATCCTGGGCAAGGCCCTCTCCGGCGGACTGGTCCCCCTCTCTGCCTTCATCACCAATGCCAAGCTCATGGACCAGATCTTCTCCAAGGGCTCCGACGGCTCCACATTCGGGGGCTACCCCCTGGCCTGCGTGGCCGGCGCCGCCTCCCTCAAGGTCTTTGACGAGGAAAAACTGGCCGAACAATCCGCCCGAAAGGGAGAAATCCTGAAAAAACGGATCCAGGACATTGCCGCCCGCTCCCCCCATGTCAAGGAAGTCCGGGGCCGGGGCCTTTTCATCGGCATCGAAGTCAAGGAAGGCAATGCCATGGAATTCTGCCACAAACTCCTGGAGGAAGGCTTGGTGGTGAATGACAGCCACGGCCACACCATCCGCATCTCCCCCCCCTTGGTCATCAATGACGAAGAAATGGATTTCATGGTGGAAAAACTGGAAAAGGTCCTGGTGGGATAACCCCTTTCCCCCAACGATAAACGCTTTCAATTCAACAGCCCGATGGTATCTGCCATCGGGCTGTTCTGTTCTAGGCCATGTGTCTTAAAATCACTCCAAGCAAGGGAG
>JAKSBM010000825.1 GCA_022361135.1 Desulfobacterales bacterium
TCCCGCATCCACTATGTCACCCTGATCCTGGCCGTGGTCTGTGCCGTGATCCTCTGCATCACCGTGTACAAGACCCGGTTCGGCTACGAAGCCCGGGTGGTGGGGGAGAACCCCGACGCCGGCAAATATGCGGGCATTGATTTTCTGAAAACCACCCTCATCCTCATGGCCATTTCCGGGGGCCTGGCCGGCCTGGCCGGTGTGGGAGAGGTGGCCGGCATCCACCATTACCTGGGATATCCGGCATCGGTTTCTTCGGGCTATGGTTTCACCGCCATCATCGTGGCCTGGTTGGCCAAGCTCAACCCCTTTTACGCCATCATTTCGGGCATCTTCTTTGCCGGAATCCTGGTGGGGGGGGACGCCATCCAGATTTCCCTGGGACTGCCCGCGGCCACCGTGGACATCGTCAACGGAACCATGTTGATTTTCCTCATCATGGGCGATTATTTTTTACATCATAAAATCAAAATCCGGTTCAAATAGAACCGACGCATAGAGGAATTCCACATGGAAGACATCATCATTTCCACCCTGTACAGAACCATGGTGGCCGGGACTCCGCTCCTGCTGGCCACCACCGGCGAAGTCATCTGCGAACGCAGCGGTATCCTCAACCTGGGGGTTGAAGGGGTCATGGCCCTGGGGGCTGTGGTGGCCTTCATCGTCACCATGACCACGGGCTCCCCCTGGCTGGGCACCCTGGCGGCCATGGCTGCGGGCATGGCCATTTCCATCATCCACGCCTTTGCCTCCATCACCCTCCAGGCCAACCAGGTGGTTTCCGGCCTGGCATTGACCATGCTGGGGCTGGGCCTTTCCGGTATGATGGGCAAACCTTACGTGGGCAAACCCCTCTCCCTGAAAATGAACGATTGGGTCATCCCCTACCTTTCGGACATTCCCTTTGTGGGAAAGGTGTTGTTCAGCCAGAGTCCCTTTTTCTACCTGGCCATTGTCCTGAGCATCGCAGCCTGGTTCTTCCTGGAACGGACCCGGCTGGGCATCCAGCTGCGCTCCACCGGGGAAAACCCCAAGGCCACGGAAACCCAGGGGGTGAACGTCTTTTTGCTCCGCTACCTGTCCGTCATGGTGGGCGGGGGATTCTCGGCACTGGCCGGGGCCCATCTTTCCATCTCCTATTCCAAATCCTGGATTGAAGGCATGACCGCGGGCCGGGGATGGATCGCCATTGCTTTGACCATCTTTGCCCTGTGGAACCCGGGACGGGCCATCTGGGCCTCATTCCTCTTCGGAGGGATCTTTGTGGCCCAGTATCTGATGCAGCCCCTGGGGATCTCCCCCAACTTCCTGGCCATGCTTCCCTATATTGCCACCCTGCTCATTCTCCTGCTCATCAGTTTACGGGATCCCAGAAAGTTAAATGCACCGGCCATGCTGGGCAATCCCTACAAGCGGGGAGAGCGGTAATTTCCCTTTGATTTTTAATCCGATCATAACTATCATTGAAACCAAGATTTCATTTATTTCATCGACCCTCAGACATGTAAGGAGATTCCATGGCAGCACCGGTTCTATCCATAGATGAAATTTCAAAATTGTTTCTGCACACCGCACAGAAAACCCTGGAAGCCAATACCCAGCAACCCATCACCTTCTCCAGCACCATCCAGAACATCCCCCGGGTGTCCATGAAGCCGGACCTGACCTGCTTTGTTCAGTTCGACGGGGATTACACCGGGTTGGTGGTCCTCAATTTTTCCGCAGAAGCCGCCTTTGCCATTTACCGACACTACATGTTTACCATGGGCATGCCCGAGGAGGAGCTGGCATCCAGTATCCGCTCCCCCGAGGTCACCGACACCATCGGTGAAATTACCAACCAACTCATGGGGAACCTGATCAAGGACGTGGAAGATCACTTTGACCTCAATGCCGTATTCGGTCAGCCCAAGGCCTTGACCCTGAATTCGGCCATCACCCTGGTGATCAATGCCCACTACGCTGAAAACAGACGTTTGTCCTTTAAAATCGGTAACTATAGCTTCAGGATCGAGATCGCCATGGAACATACGGAATTCATACAAATATGACCCATAAATTTTCTTTTTTTAAGATACTTTGCACCGGCCTGTGCCTGATCCTGGTCACAGGCCGGTTTTCCCCGGCCCAGGCCATTTCCATCCCCGACGAAAAAAAGCTGGCCGGAAAATTCATGGAGCAAATCCAGGCCCGGGGCAGCCTGCTGGAAGACCCCATGGTCCTCCACTTCATCCGCACCCTGGGCCGGGAAATCACCCGGGACCTCCCCCCACAGCCCTTCGACTTCAACTTCTACCTCATCAAGGACAACACCTTTAACGCCTTTGCCGGCCCCGGTGCCCACATTTTCATCCACACGGGATTGCTCACCTCCCTGAAGGCCACCAATGAACTGGCCGGCATCCTGGCCCATGAAATTGCCCATGCCACCAGCCGCCATGTCTCCCAGTCCATCGACCGGGCCCAGATCCTTTCCATCGGCAGCATGGCCGGGGTATTGGCCGGAGTGCTCCTTGGGGCCACCGGAGACGGTGAGGCGGGCCAGGCCCTCACCGTGGGCTCCCTGGCTGCGGGACAATCCAATATGTTGGCCTTTACCCGGGAGAATGAAACCGAGGCCGACCA
>JAKSBM010000167.1 GCA_022361135.1 Desulfobacterales bacterium
CAGGGAAGAGAAAAAGAACATCCCCAAAAATCCCACGATGAACAGGGAAAATCCCACCCAGATTCCGGCGGCCAGGGTGATGAAGAGGATACCGAAGACAACAACGGACATGACAAGCAGTTCAGCTTCCATTAGATGACCTCCTCCCCTGTTTCAATGGCGTTAAAGGTCTTCACCACCGTGGCCAAAAGCTGGATGAAAAAGCAGGCAGCGCCCACCAGCATGATGGCCTGGGGAATCCAGATGGGGGTACCGGTCAGGGTGCCCGAGGTGGAGCCGTAACGATGGGCCGCCGCGGTCATCTTGAACAGGTAGTACCAGAGATAGCCCATGAAGGCCGTGGTGGCCACGGTGGCGACAACGGCAATGATCCGGGCCAGTTTATCATTGATGAAACCCAGGATCAGGGTAATGCGGATGTGCCCCTTTTCCTTGAGGCAATAGCCCGCCCCCAGGAAAATAATGGCGGCCAGGCCGTAGGCGCTGTATTCGTCCGCAATCAAAGTGGTTTTTTCAAAGAGATTCCAAAGGAAAATTTCCACCAGAATCAAAAGTGTCATCAATCCCAGAAGCACGGCCGACAGGGTGGCGGCCCCGTCGCTGAGCTTATCTGCCATTTTTACAAAAGTCTTCATGCCTCACCCGAAAAAAAGAAACCGGCGGCAACGGGAATCCGCTGCCGCCGGTAAAGGTTCATATGTGGAATATTATCCCAGACCCGCAACAGCTGCCCTTATTGGGCACGTCCTGTGGCCTGGTAGTAGGATTTCAGGATTTCCTGGGCTTCGGCACCGGCCTTTTTGGCCCATGTTTCACGCAGTTCGTTGCCCACCTGATCCAACTCGGCGCGGAATTCCTTGCTTACCTTGTCGATGGTCATGCCGTTTTCAGCCAGCTTGGCCCGGCAGGTCCGGTCCATGTCGCCCACCAGTTCCCACATTTCATTTTCCATTTCCGCGGCAACTTCGAGGACAATGTCCTGGGTTTTCTTATCCAGCTTGTTCCAGGCGGCCATGTTGACGTTGACCATGTTCACCGGACCCACAATGTTGATGGGGGTGAAGTGTTCCAGGATTTCCCATGCCTTGGCATCCACGCCCGAGGGGGAAGAGGTGTACATGGAGTCCAGCAGGCCAGCTTTCATGGCCGGGTAGACTTCGGAAAAAGGCATCTTCCGGGCGGCAATGCCGGTGGCCTGGCCAAAACGAAGGCCGGTACCGTCATAAACCCTCATCTTCAAGCCCTTAAGGGCGGCCACGTCCTGGATGGGACGCTGGGTGTAGATACCGGCGAAGGGCCATACGGAAGTATAGAGGGTCATCTGGTTGAATTTCTTCAACTGCTTGGCATAGGCGGGTTTGGCCATTTGATAGAGGAGACGCTGTTCAAAGGCGTTTCTGGACAGGAAGGGCTGGGCGGTCAGGGCCAGCAAGGGGGCATCCCCTTCCACCATGCCGGTGGGAATTTCAGCCACGGCCAGAACACCGTCGGCAACGGCACGAAGGAGCTCAGGCCCCTTGAAGCCCAGGGATGCACCCGGGTGGAGAACGATCTGCAGCTCACCATTGGTGGCTTCCTTGACCTTGTCGGCAAACTTCTGGGCACCCTTGGAGTGGAAGTTACCTGCGGGATAGTTCAGGTGCAGGTCCCATTTGGTTTTGGCCGCAGCCGGGCCCACCATGGCCAATGCCACACATACTACGGTTAAAATTCTCAACATCTTCTTCATCTTACCTCTCCTCCTTTATTAAAAAATTATGGATTGGATCAATCCAAAAGCTTGCATTGAATTCCCCTGGAACAGAATACACTTGACATAGTTTAAAAATATATGTCAAGTATATTTTCACTTTTTCCAACCTTACTTACTTACCTCAACACACCTTTATTAAAGGGTTTTGATCTTTTAAACAAGAAAATAGCTTTTTGAATTTAATCATAAATCTAACCAAGTGAGGCAGCATGGCGCATTGGCTTCAAGAAATGACATGGCAGGATGTCCAGAACCACCTGGACCGGGGCGGGAAAACCATTATCCTTCCCTTCGGCAGTACGGAACAACACGGATACCATCTTCCCCTGGGCACGGACACCCAGGTGGCCATCACCCTGGCCGATGATGCATCTGAACAGACCGGAACCCTGGTCGCCCCGCCCCAGTGGGTGGGCTGGAGCCCCCATCACATGGTCCTGCCCGGGACCATGACGGCCCGGCCGGAAATCCTGGCCGAACTGGCCTTTGACATGGTCTCCTCCCTGGCCGCCCACGGCTTTGAAAACTTCATCCTCATCAACGGCCACCGCATCGTCAACATCACCTGGATGCAGATGGCCGGGGAAAAGGCCAAGCGGGAACTGGGGGTCAACCTGGTCATCTTTGATCCGGCCCACATGTCCAAATCCATTGTGGCCGACCTGGGATGGGGGTCCGTGGGCCATGCCGAAGAAATCGAAACCTCCCACATGCTCCACCGCCACCCCGAACTCTGCCACATGGACCGGGCCGTGGACAATCCCCACCCCCCAACGCCCCTCTACAGCGTGGATCCCTCCTTTGGCGGGGACAGTCTCTGCTATGTCCCCTCCAGCCCCCAGCAAATGAAGGCGGCGGCGGAAAAGGCCGGCGGCACCGGCGGAGAACCCACCAAGGCCCATGCCCGGGGAGGAAAGATCTACCACGACCATTTGGTGGCAAGGCTGGTGGAGGTGATAGGATTGATGGAATCCTAAGGAAAACTTTAAGAAAATGCCCACGGAACCAAACCGGAGGATGGGGCAGCGGATATGATTTTGTGAATTTCCTTGCCCCGGCGTTCTCCGGAATGGAAGTCAAAGACAGCCCCTGGAACTAGGAATTGGCCCGGCAAAATGGTTTCAGGGGCGGTTTCATTTCATGGCCGGTCCCAAAAATATGTTCCGAAACCATGGACGATCTTCACGATGGTTTAAACGCCTTCCAACAGGGTTGACCGTCTAATTTGCCAACCACGCCCGGGGAATCCGGTGGTAGCGGACTCGTCCTCCCCCGTCATCGCCGGGTTGGGAGAAAAACCTTCCAATCAAATGGAAAAAGGCCCATTCAATGGGA
>JAKSBM010000740.1 GCA_022361135.1 Desulfobacterales bacterium
GCGGAAATCGCCCTGGAACACCAATTGGGCATGACCTGCGACCCCGTGGGCGGCTACGTCCAGATCCCCTGCATCGAGCGGAATGCCGTGGGGGCCGTGACAGCGGTCAACGCCTATATCCTGGCCGAAGCCGGGGACCCCGCCCGCCAGAAGGTCACCTTTGACGAGGTGGTGGAAACCATGATGGAAACCGGAAGAGACATGTGTTCACGCTACAAGGAAACCGCATTGGGCGGACTGGCCCTCTGCTGCGTTTCCTGCTGATTCGGGAGAAAAACATGACCAAGCCCTGTGTGGTGATTCTCGGCACCGGCGGTACCATTGCCGGACAAGCCCCTGCGGGGGACCGGCCCGGATACAAATCCGGCCAATTGGACATCCAGGAAATGATCAAGGCCGTGCCCGAATTGACTCGGTTGGCCGAAATCAAAGGCGAACAGATCGCCAATGTGGGATCCCAGGATATCTCCTTTGGGATCCTCATGCGACTGGCCAGACGCATCAATACCCTGCTGGCCCAAAAAGATGTCCAGGGGGTGGTGGTGACCCACGGCACCGACACCATGGAAGAAAGTGCCTTTTTTCTCAACCTCACCGTCACCAGCCAAAAGCCCGTGGTCCTCACCGGCTCCATGCGACCGGCAACGGCCATTTCCGCCGACGGCCCCCTGAATCTGTTCAATGCCGTGGCCGTGGCCGCCGACCCCAATGCAAAAGACCGGGGAGTCATGGTGGTCACCAATGACCGAATCCACGATGCCCATTCCCTGACCAAAAACCACACCACCTCGGTGGAGACCTTCCTCTCCCCGGTGACAGGCCTCATGGGCACGGTGATCTACGGCAAACCCACCTATTTCAGACGCCCCTTTCGCTGCCACACCCATGCCAGCGAATTCCGCCTGGAAAATGTGGAGCAGCTGCCCCGGGTGGACATCCTCTATGCCTGCATCGACATGGCCCATGACTATATCCAGGCCGCCGTGGATCTGGGAGCAAAGGGGGTGGTCATCGCCGGGGACGGCAATGGAAACATGAACCAGGCCACCCTGGCCGAAGCCGCCCGTGTCGCCCGAAAGGGCATCTTCATCGTACGCAGCTCCCGGGTTTCCTCGGGCACGGTGGGACGGAACATGGAGGTGGACGACGACGCCCATGGATTCATTGCCTCGGACGAACTCAACCCGGCCAAGGCCAGAATTCTACTCATGCTGGCCCTGATGACCCGGCGCACGGCCGGAGAGATACAGGAGTTGTTCCACCGATACTAGATATTCCCAGGGATGGGACAAAGCCCTTCCCGGGAGCCCAAAAGAGACCAGGCCACGGCCCCATTGAAGGGACCGTGGCCTTTTTTTATTTTTTGGATTGGGGCAGAAAAATCCCCGTGCCCAGTTTCAGGTCGGAAAAATCACGAATGCGGTCCCCGGGAACCGCCCCCCGGCCCGGGAGGCCGTAGATGATTTTCGGGGATTTATAATCGAATCCGGCAATGGAAAAGGCGGTTCGATCCCGGGTGATGTAATGGGGGCCGGAATAGCCCACCAGGACCTGGGTCCCCCGGGGCAGGTCATCCCAGTCCCGGATCCGGGTTCCGGGGAGGATTTCTCCCCCGGGAAGAAAATAAAAGGTGGAGGTGGATTTATAGGCCTGGCCGGCAATGGACCAGGCCGTCACCGAAGCCGTAATGGTTTTCAGCACCCCGGTGGCGGGGACGGTGGCCGTTTTTCCATTGTTGGTTTCCTGGTTCAAAAGCACCCGGGTTCCCAGGGGCACCCGGTTCCACCCCATGAGACGGGCAATGCGATCCCCGGGAATCCGCCGTCCGTCGGGCAGGTAATAGACCGTGGTCCGCTGGTTGTAGTCACCACCGGCAATGGACCAGGCCGAACGTTCCTTGGAAATGGTATTGGAATGGGCATTTTGGACCACCACCTTCCGGGCCGGGCTTTTCTTTCCGTAGAAGAGCTGGGCCAACTCAGGATCGGCCTGGAGGCGACCGGCTCGGACATCGGGATCATGGGTCGGTGCCCGGCGCAACCCGGCCCGGGACCGGTCAAAATTTTTGGCGCAGCGCTTCCGGCCCCGGTGGTTGCGATGGAACCATCGATTGGGCCGACCATAGGCAATCTGGCTATGGGTGAGCACCCCCTGATCCGGAATTCGATAATGGGATTGGAGGATGTCCAGGAGCAGGGTCACGGATCGATATTGGGCATTGGTGAGGGGGGCATAATGGTAGCCCACCATTTCAATGCCCACGGAATGGGAACTGACGTTGGTTTGCCCCTTCCACATGGAGAGCCCGGCATGGTCGGCCCGGTAGTCTTTGTCCATTACCCTGTAAACCCGGCCGTCCCGGGCAATGACATAGTTGGCATGGCCACCGGGGGTGGTGTGCCCGCTCTTAAAGCGTTTCCCCTTTTCCACCACCCGCAGGGTGGCTTCCAGGCCCAACTCAGAGGTATGCACGATGATGTACCGGGTGGATCTTCGCTTTACTTTTTTAAATCGCGGATTCAACCGGGGACGATGGTCAATGATACTGGCTTGGAATTGACGGACCTGGGACTGGGAATACCCTGCCCATGCACCCTTTGCCATCCCCGTACAGAGGATCAGAATGGCCAGAAAACGGCCGTATTTCAACACGCTTTTAACTCCCATCCGGCGAGTATAACAATGGTATGGAACGAACTCAAGACCGCCCGTGCTTTCTTACCGCTCCAAGCACGGGCCCCTTGCCCGGAGCGGCCCGGTGGCCCATCACAGAGGAATGGACCCCGTTCATGCCGGACCGCGCCAATGATCTGCTCCTTATATTTTAAACCGCCCCACCATCTTCCCCAGCCCTTCGGCCAGTTCGGACAGGCCGTCGGCACTTTGGTTCACCTGGCTGGCCAGCTTTGACATTTCCAAACCCGAGGCATTGACATGGGCCAGGTCCTGGGTGATTTCCGCCACCGTGGCCGAGCTCACGCCCACACTCTGGTTCACATCGGCCATGCCCGCAGATGCCTGGGTGATATTGTCGGCAATTTCATGGGTGGCGGCCGATTGTTCCTCCACGGCCGAAGCAATGGTGGAAACAATGTCGTTGACCTCGGCAATGACCTGGGAAATTCCGTTGATGCCCTCCAGGGAGCCCGAGGCACCGGTCTGGATGTTGGCAATTTTCTCCTGGATATCCAAGGAGGCCTCGGAAGTCTGGGCGGCCAATTCCTTGATCTCCGAGGCCACCACGGCAAACCCCTTACCGGCCTCACCGGCCCGGGCCGCCTCAATGGTGGCATTGAGGGAAAGCAGGTTGACCTGGTTGGAGATATCGGAAATGGTCTCCACCACCTTACCAATGGCCTGGGCGGCCTGGCCCAGATGGGTCATGCCCGAGGTGGAATCCTCCACCTTGGAAACGGCGGACTGGGAAATGGAGCGCCCCTTCTCCGCATTGGCCGCAATCTCGGAAATGGTAGAATTCATCTGCTCGGCGGCCACGGCAACGGTTTTCAAATTATCGTTGGACTGTTCCATGGATTGGGAAACCGACCCCATATTCTGGGACATCTCCTCGGTGGCCGAACTCACGGCGGAAACATCATTGGCGCTGCCCTCCAATCCAGAGGACATTTTTTCAGACACCGCAGCCAATTCCGTGGCCGCCTGGGAAAGGGTTTTCACTCCCTGGTTCACATCCCCCATCATCTCCTGGAGATGATCCATGAAATCATTGAAGGATGAAGAAAGAATGCCGATTTCATCCCGGCCCGAAACCTCCAACCGCTGGGTCAAATCCCCTTCACCCTGGGAAATGTCCAACAATCCCTCCACCGCCTGATTCACGGGGCGAATGATGGCCCGGGCGGCAAAAAGGAGGCAGACAGCGGCCAGCACCAGAACCCCGGCACCAATGGCCAGGCAATAGGAAATCATCTCCCTGACCCCGGCCATGAATTCACTGCGATCCTGGGTGATGATAATAATCCAGTCCGTCAGGGGCAGGCGGGCATAGCCGGAGACCAGTCCCTTTCCATTGGATTCATAATCGCCGGTCCCATTTTCCTGGGAAAGTATGACCTGGGCCAGATCGGCCATGCCCGGGATCTCTTTGATATTTTGTTTGAACTCCAACTCGGCATTGGGATGGGCCAAAATCAACCCATCCTTGTCTGCAATGGAAACATAGCCGGTTTCCCCCACCTTGGTGGAAAGGATGTTCCGGGACAGGATATCAAATCGCAACACAGCGGCAAATATCCCCCCAAAGTTTCCCTTCCGGTCCTTCACGGGGACACCGATGGCCACAATGACCTCGCCGGTGGCCTTGGAGACCACGGGCTTGCCGATGCAATAGTCCTTCTCCTTACTGACCTGGAAATAGTCCCGGTCGGCCAGGGAGACCTGATCGTCCCTCAGCCGTCCGTCCATGCTGTCGGAGATCACCACCCCCTTGGCATCGGTGACCAAAAAAGCTTCGTAATCGGTTTCATTTTCCCCATGGAGGTTGAGCAATTGCTCATCCAGGGCCAGAACCGACCCCATGGCCATGTCCAACCCCATGACCCCCACCATGTTCACACCACCCTGGACCAATGATGTTTTACTCAACTCCCGGACAAATCGTACCTGCTCCCGGAACAGTATCTCGGTCATCACCGAGAGATCCTTTGAAATCTGCAATGCTTCGTCTCGTCCCGATTGGATCAGGGCCTTGGACGCCGTTGTAATGGAAATGCCACCCACCAGCATCATGGGCAGCAAAACCAGAAGCAAGCCCCCCCAGACCAGCTTCACCCGCAGTTTAATATCTTTAACCTTCTTCACCTACTCCCCTCCTTCAGCTAAATCCGATTAAAAAAACACCCCCAACAAAATGGGGGTGGAACTTACGTGCCTGCAAATTGTAAAACCGGCCCGCCCCAAGGGGCAGGCCGGGAACTCACTTTTTAAATTTTAAAGCGGCCCACCATTTCTCCCAGGCGGGACGCCAGGTCGGTGAGTTCTTCGGAACTCTGGTTGACCTGGGTGCTCTGGTCCGCCATCTCTCCTGCGGACTGGTTCACATCGGCAATATCCCGGGTGATTTCATCCACCACCACGGAACTCTGGCTCACATTCTGGTTCACCTCTTCAATGCCGGCCGAGGACTGGGAAATATTTTCGGCAATCTCCTTGGTGGCCGAAGATTGTTCCTCAACAGCCGCGGCAATGGTGGCAATGATCTGGTCCACATCCTTGATGACCGTGGAAATTTCATTGATGCCGTCCAGGGTATCCGAAGAGCTTTCCTGGATGTGATCAATCTTTTCCTTGATATCCATGGAGGCTTCCGAGGTCTGGCCGGCCAGTTCTTTAATCTCGTTGGCCACAACGGCAAAACCCTGGCCGGCTTCACCGGCCCGGGCCGCCTCAATGGTGGCGTTAAGGGAAAGCAGGTTGACCTGATTGGAAATATCGGAAATGGTTTCCACCACCTTACCGATGGACTGGGCCGCCCGGCCCAACTGGTTCATGCGGTCCGTGGATTCGGAGACCTTGACCACGGCGGACTGGGAAATGTTCCGGGCCTGGTCGGCATTGCCGGCAATGTCGGTGATGGTGGTGTTCATCTGGTCGGCGGCGGCGGCCACGGTGTTCATATTGGTGCTGGACTGCTCCATGGCAGCGGAAACCGAGGTCATATTGGATGCCATTTCCTCGGCAGCGGCGGCCACGGTCCCGGCCTTTTCAGAAGTCTGGTCGGAACCGGCGGACATTTTTTCGGACACCTGGGACAATTCCGTGGCCGACTCCGACAGGGTATCCACGCCCTGGGTGATATCCCCGATCATTTCCTGGAGCTTGCCAATGAAGGTATTAAAGGCCATGGCCAATACACCGACTTCGTCCTGGGCGGTGATTTCCAACCGTTTGGTCAGGTCCCCGTCCCCCTCGGAAATATCCTTAAGTCCTTCAACGGCATGGTTGATGGGACGGATGATGGCCGCGGCAAAGAGATAGAGAAGGAAGACCATGACAACCATGGTCACGGCGCCCACAATGAGATTGTACCGGGTCATGGCCCGGACACCGGCCATGAATTCGGTTTCTTCCTGGGTGATGACCACGGTCCAACCGGTCTGGGGAACTAGGGTAAACCCACACACCTTCCGACTGCCGTTGAACACACATTCGTCCACCCCGGATTCTCCGGCACCGATATGCCGGGCAAGGATTTCCATCCCTTCCAGGGAGTTCAAATTGGTTTTCAGGTTCATCTCAGACCGGGGATGGGCCAGGATCAGACCGTCGGAATTAATGACGGTCACATAGCCGGTGGCCCCCACCTTTTTGGAGAGAACATTTTCGGAAAGGCTGCTGAATTTCATGGCAGCGGCCAGGATGCCGCCAAAGTCGCCCTTACGGGTCTGGATGGGCACGGCCACCACGGCCACTACGTCTCCGGTGACCTTGGAGAGGGCGGGACGGCCGATCATGGCCTCCCCATTTTTACAGGATTGGAAGTAATCCCGATCGGCCAGGCTGAGGTTCTGGTCCCGCAGCTTCCCTTCCATGGAATCCGAAACCACCAAACCGTCGGCATTGGTGACCATTAGGGTTTCATAATCCTCCTGGTGCTTTTCCAGGATGCCCTTGAGCTGGCGATCCACAACCATGGCCGTTCCCATGGACATTTCCATGCCCATTTCAGCAACTTGGTTAACCACCCCTTTGATCAGGGAAATATTGCCCAGCTCCTGGGCAAACTGGATCTGGTGATCCATGATGATACCGGTCATGGCTGCCAGGTCATCGGCCACCAGCTTTACCTGTTCCTTACTGGAGGAAACCAGGGATTTGGACGCCGTATAGGTGGATATCCCCCCCACCAGAATCATGGGGATCAAAACCGCTGCCAGTCCCCCCCAGATGAGTTTAAACTTAAGATTTAGATTTTTCAGCTTTTTCATTTGCTATCCTTTCCTAGGGTGAGTCAACCCTTGCGAATTTATTATTTCAGCGGTTACTCCCCGCCAAGGGAAAGGAACGAGCAAAAAAAATGCCATCGTCCCCATCGCATGGGACGATGACAGATCAAGGCAAAAACAGATGGGATATCAAGGCATTGCAAACCAGGAAAAATGCCGGCGAAATTCAACCCATTTCATAAAAGAGCAAAATGAGCAATTTTTGGCACAAAAATTACAATTTTTGAAAGGTCGGACCCATTAATATACTATGGATCCACAAAAATTTGGACCCCTTCAGACATTACTAACAAAAAACTAACCACCCCATGCATAAAGGATGATTATCTCATTTTCCTGGTAGGCAAACCCATGCGGCCATCTCCCCAGCCCAATAACACCAAGGCACCATGGCCCCCCATGGAGGGGGGCGAAAATAGCATA
>JAKSBM010000562.1 GCA_022361135.1 Desulfobacterales bacterium
CTTCTCATCATCTACTCCACTAACTCTGTTCCGCAGGTGTCCGGCCCGAACGCATCGATTCCAAGCATTGAGGCACGACTGACGAACGCCAACTCGTCCTTCGATTCCAGCATACGCCACTCATCAGAATTCATAGTGCGCTGTAAGGTACCAATTCCGACCGTACGCATTGTGCATCTGCGGAATGAATCCGAAGTTGTCGTCGGCCAACGGCGGATCCTCGTCCGTCAGGTTGTTTACGCCCAAAGTGAATCGCGCACCCTCCAATGCGCCTGAGTCTACTTGATAGCCGACCCGGGCACCGTAGGTGGTCCAGTCTTCCACCAGCCAGAACTCACCGGTGTCGTTCTGGGTCACGCTCGTGTCGAAGACCTCACCGACGTGGTGGAAGTTCACGCTCGCGTTCCAGTTTTGGTAGTACCACTTGATGGCGCCGGTAGCCCGAATCTTCGGATCCTGGTTCCTTTGCAGAAGCGTTCCGCCGCCGGCCACGAATACCGCCGGCTCGTTCTGCTCGTTGATGAACGCACCGGGACCGGTCACGGTCTGCTCTTTCTCAACCAGGCGCGCCACGCCGAAGTCGAACGCCAGTTCACCGAATGGCAGGTCTTCGAGCCGGTAGTGCAACTCATAGTCGTAGCCGCGCGTTTTGCGGCTGTCGAAGTTCAGATACTGGTCCAGCGTCTGAACCGGGCGGCCGACGGGGTCTAGGCCGGAGCCTGCGAAGAACGCGATGTCCTCCGCCGTCGGATCGAGTCGAACGACGAGCGGGTTACCGCCTTGCCCGTTGATGCGCATGGCCCAGTCCAGCGCCAGCTGATTGGGCGATCCGAACAGGCCGACCAGGTCGTCCTGCGTAATCTCCCAGTAGTCCGCGGTTATCGTCAGCCCGTCGATGTACTCCGGCGTCCAGACGACGCCGTAGGAGATGTTCTCCGTCTCCTCCGGAACGAGCTCGCTGGTGCCGAAGCTCAACCGCTCGACGCCGATTCCCTGGAACGGCACGGGCGACAGAGAGTCGGCGCAGGAACTCATGTGCGCCACCTCACCCTTGTTGACCTGAGCCTGGCAGAAGTACCAATCGTTGA
>JAKSBM010000486.1 GCA_022361135.1 Desulfobacterales bacterium
CCAAACGGAATTCCTCATCGGAAAGGGTGGGAGGAAAACAAGTCCTGAGCAGGGATTTGCCCATGGGCACCCCCGGCGACACCGCCGGTCCGACCCAAACCCCCTCTTCTTCCAAGATCCGGGCTGTTTTCAAGGTGGTATCGTCATCGCCGATGAGGATGGAAACCATGTGGGTACCATCGCCACCGCACCGCCACCCCAGGGCCCGGAGAAAGGTCCTTGCCCGTTCCCCGTTTTCCACGGCCCGGGAGGCCCGATCCGGTTCACTGCGGAGAATCCGCAGAGCAGCCAGGGCTGCTGCGGCCTGGGCCGGGGCAATGGCATTGCTGTACAGGAAGGACCGTGCTCCGAACTTCAGGTATTCGATTAACTCCGCCGATCCGGCGATGAAGCCGCCGGTGGAGGCAAAGGATTTGCTAAACACCCCCATGATCACCGGGATGCGATCCTGGAGGCCGTAATAGTGGGCCACCCCCCGCCCCCCGGGTCCCATGGCCCCAATGCCGTGGGCATCGTCCAGAAACACCCAGGCCCCCTGGGCATCGGCCACGGGAACAATCTGGTCCAAGGGAGCCAGATCCCCGTTCATGGAATAGAGACTGTCAATGAGGATCATTTTTCGCTGGGCCTGGCTCCGGCTGAGTTTTTCCTCCAGATCCCCCACGTCATTATGGCGGAACCGCACCCCGTCGGCCCCGGACAATTTCATTCCGTCAATGAGGCAGGCATGGACCTCGGCATCAAAGGCCACCAAATCGTGGCGACCCACCAGGGCGGGAATGGCGCCCACATTGGCCAGATATCCGGTGGGAAAAGCCAGGGCCGCTTCTGTGCCGAAAAAATCCGCAAGCTCGCCCTCCAATTCCAGATGGAGGGAACGGGTGCCGGACAAAAGCCGGGACGAAGTGCATGACGTGCCATAGGTCTTAAGCGCCCCAACCACGGCCT
Organism: Desulfobacterales bacterium; assembly: GCA_022361135.1. The sequence continues at coordinate 949 of JAKSBM010000486.1, forward strand.
CCCGGATTCTGGGATCCTGGGCCAGGCCAAGGTAATTGGAGGAGCCGATTTGAACCAGATCACGGCCCTGGCAGCGTATGGAATTCAATCCCGTTGGGGTCTGGGATTTGTAGTAGGGATAAAGCCCGTCGGCCTTGTACTCGGCCACCCGCTTCATCATTCGATTCTCAACAATCCGTTTTCTAAAGGTGTTTTTGCCGTAGTGGGACGTGTGCGCATGTGTTTCCATGGAACCTCCATTTAGATTTGAACTCAGTTCAGATGATCTACAACCTGGTTTGGAACGACCCTATTTTAGACTCCGCTTTTCCTCAGCTGGCTAACCACGGACTTAAATGAAATTCCCCCGTGGGGGCGACACTTTCGCAGACGGAAGCTGCGACGTAAAAAGGAAGAAATATGGATTTTTCTTCCATAACGAGGCCTCTACTATAGAAAAATACACAATTCTTTTGCAAGGCATAAATATGCATTCCTTCAAAAAACTTCACCGGACCCGGATATTTTAATTTTAACCCACCATGGATCTTTCATTGGAGAGACCATCGTCCTCCCCCATGAACGAATTACCATGAAAAACATCCGGGCCAACGGGCTTAAAGCCCCACGGAAACCGGCACCACCTTCAGGGCAGGCATGCGTGCCTTGGGGTCCAGGGGGACGGAACTCATGAGGGCGTTGACATTGGGGTCGCTGAAATGGATGGGGGCAAAGACAAAGCCCGGAGACAATGTGGGGCAGGCCCGCAACACCACCTGCACCGATCCAAAGGGGCTGGTAACCCGGACGGTGTCACCGGAATTCAGCCCCAAACGGGAGAGATCATCGGGGTTCATTTCCATGAAACCCTGGCCCGTGATCCGGGTGAGTTTCTTGGACCGCCTGGACATTTCACCGGTGTTAAAATGTTCCAGAAGGCGGCCGGTGATGAGGACAAAGGGATAGGTCTCCGTAGGCAGCATGAGATTTTTGGGCAGGTCAACGGGCATGAACCGGGCCCGGCGATCCCTGAAATAAAAGCCATCCTCGTAGAGCCGGGGCGTACCCGGATGCTTTTCCGTATAACAGGGCCAGAACAGCCCTTCGCTCCCCTTGAGCCGGTCATGGGTGATGCCGGTGAATGCCGGGGCCACCTGCCGGATCTCCTCCCAGACATCGGTGGTGCTCCGGTAATTCCATTCCACCCCCATGGCCCGGGCCACATCGGTGAGGATGCGCCAGTCGTCCCGGGCCTGGCCGGGGGGTGTGAGTCCATCGGCCGTATACTGGACCCGGCGCATGGCATTGG
>JAKSBM010000930.1 GCA_022361135.1 Desulfobacterales bacterium
ATACAGAAGCAAGGCATCCGTGGTTCAAGAGGCCAAAGCCCTGACCCGCCACCCCCGGTTCAAGGGCAATATCATGGACCTGGGCGGTCCCACGGCCAATATGTACGGCTATGAAGGCGAAAAAAAATTAACCAAGGTCGCCTGCAAGGACCGGCGCTGCCTCTTCCCCAAAATCTGCAAAAGCCTGCGACCGGACCACCGGCGCCACCTGGAACTCATCCGGGCCGTGGAAGCCCTGCCCCAGGTGAAAAAAATCTTCATCAACTCCGGAATCCGTTACGATCTCATCCTGGGGGACAATAAAAAAGGTCAGGCCTACCTTAAAAAAATCGTCCAGGACCATGTCTCAGGCCAGATGAAGGTGGCCCCGGAACACAGCCAGAACGGGGTGCTCAAACAAATGGGCAAACAGCCGGTGGAAGATCTGCTGGCCTTTAAGAAACAATTTGATGCCCTCTCCTCCAAATCCGGGAAAAAGCAATTCCTCACCTATTACCTCATTGCGGCCCACCCCGGCTGCACCGGCCAGGACATGGCCGCCCTGAAACGCTTCACCCGGGAGAAACTGAAAATCAGGCCCGAGCAGGTCCAGATTTTCACCCCCACGCCGTCCACCTATTCCACCCTCATGTATTACACCGAGGCCGATCCCTTTTCCGGATCCCCCCTCTTTGTGGAAAAGAGCATCCATGGGAAGGAAAAACAAAAGAACCAGGTCACGGCGCCCCGCCGGGGAAATCGCCCCAAAACCCGATTCAAGAAAAAAACAAGGCCCAAAACCACCAAGCCCGGCAAGGGCCGGGGGCGCCGGGAAAAACATTGACAAGGCCCCCTCAATGGTCTAACCATTAAGTCGATCCTGGGCAGATCCGCCACGGCCCAATCATTCCATTACTTGGACGCCAATTGACAGATCGTCCCAAAAATGATGTAAAAAAAACGCAATTGAAAGAATAGAATTGAAGAATTCCAATAACCCTTTAACCACCAGGATACCCATGTTTAAAAGAGCCAAACAAAACAGAGTGTTTCAGGATGTTGTGGAACAAATTCAAGATGCGATTCTCAGCGGCAAGCTGGAGCCCGGCACCAAGCTGCCCCCGGAAAGGGATCTTAAGGATATGTTCAACACCAGCCGGGGCACCCTGCGGGAGGCCTTGCGGGTCCTGGAACAAAAGGGGCTGATTGAAATCAAACTGGGGGTGGCCGGCGGCGCCATTGTCAAACGCATGGACTCCGACCCCATGATGGAATCCCTGGCCCTGCTCATCCGGTCCGGGGAGGTTTCCAAGGACGACCTGGCTGAATTCCGTATCAAGATCGAAGGCAGCCTCATGGAATTGGCTGCGGACCGGGCCACGGAAGAAGATATCCAGACCCTGGAAGACATGTGTGCCCAGGCCCGGGAATGCTATGAAAACGAAGATTGGGAAAATTTTCTGAAAATGGACGAATCCATGCACGCCTTCGTCGGCACCATGTCCCGGAACCCCATCTTCCAGCTGATCCAGCAGAGCGTCCACGACAATATCCACCGCTACTACGACATCTATCTGCGCATGAACCACCAGCGGACCCTGGAGAACCTGGAGGATTTTGAAAAAATCATCCAGGCCATGAAGGACAAGGAAAGCCAGACCGCCGCCGCCATCATCCGCGACCACGTCAAACGTTTCAACGATAAGATGAAGAAGAAAACCGCCGATTAATTCCCGGCGTCCCGGATCACCGACCTGACCCCGTTCATGAGGCTGACATTGCCGAAGGTGAAGGCCCGGATAAAACGATCCTCCCGGAGGTCCATGGCCTTGAAAATGGCCTTTTCCCCCATGCCCTTTCCGTGGAGGGCCAAAATCCGCCCCTGGAAATCCTCCAAAAAGGCCAGTTTGCCGGCCAGGGCCTTCCGTCCCCCGGTTTGCCGGGGATAATGGGAACAAAGCAAGGTATCAAAGTCCAATTCCAACGTCCGTTTCAATGAGGCAATCTGCTCCCCCACCCGTTCATCGGACCTGAAAAATTTAATGCGCTGGGCCAGAAACAGATCCCCGGAAATGAGAAGGCCGTGGTCGGGAAAATGATAGACCATGTGATCCTTGGCATGTCCGGGGGTGTGAACGGCCGATAGAGGGCCTAAATGATTCTCCCATTTCCCGGGAAGGGGGGAAACCCGGGCCGGGGAACTGCTGCCCCAGACATATTTTTGGTAGGGCAGGATGGGGGCGGGGTCCACCATTTTCTCCCGGGTGAGCCCATGGCCGAAAATCCGAACCCCCGGAATCCGGGAAATCCGCCCGGCATTGCCGGCATGGTCCTCGTGGTGGTGGGTGAGAAATACCGTGTGAATCCCCTTTTCCCGGACCAGGGATTCCACCTGGGGCCCCATGTGGGGAAGTCCCGTATCAAACAACACCCCGTCCACGGAAAAAATAAACACCGTCATCATGGGAGGCCCCACCAGGGACCAGCCCAGTTTATATGCTTCAATACCCGGATCAAATTGATAGGATTTGCAAAACCGCATGGGAAAACCACCTCATGTCAAGGGTCAACCAATTCAGAACATCCCAATTAATGCCAGACTCCTGGAAAATTTCAAGCCCCGGCCCATTAAGGCTTGCAAAAGAATGGAATTCCCCCTATATCCATCCCATTAAACTTGATTAATTATTTAATCAGATATTGAATTTTTCATCCCAGGAGACCCCTATGCCGTCCCCCATTGATCCCAAAATCGTAAAAGATGAAATCGATGCCATGGGCCTTGAATCCGTGGGCCTTGCATCCATCCGTGAACTCAACCGCATTGTCAACAACATCGAAGCCGCCTCGGGCCAGGCCTTCATCCGCATGGAGATGGGCATCCCCGGGTTCGATCCCCCCCCCGTGGCCGTGGATGCGGAAATCCAGGCCCTGAAAGAAGGGGTGGGCTCCAAATACCCCCCCTTTGACGGCATTCCCCAATTGAAATCCGAAATTGCCGCCTTTGTGAAAAACTTCATCAACGTGGACATTGATCCGGTCTCCTGCTTCCCCACCGTGGGCTCCATGCAGGGATGTTACATGGCCATGATGTGTTCCGGCCGCCGCCTGGAGGGAAAGAATAAAATTCTCTTCATCGATCCGGGTTTTCCGGTGAACAAGCACCAGGCCCGGGTCATCGGCCTGCCCTGGGAGCAATTCGATGTCTATGAATACCGGGGGGATAAACTGGGGCCCAAACTGGAATCCTACCTGGAGGCCGGAGACGTGGCCGCCCTCATGTATTCCAACCCCAACAATCCGGCCTGGATATGCTTCACCGAAGAAGAGCTGCAAACCATCGGAGAACTGGCCACCAAGTACGACTGCATTGTCATGGAGGATCTGGCCTATTTCGGCATGGACTTCCGCAAGGACTATTCCCGGCCCGGACAGGCCCCCTATATCCCCTCGGTGGCCCAATACACCGACAATTACATTTTGCTCATTTCCAGCTCCAAATCCTTTTCCCTGGCCGGCCAGCGCATCGGCATGACCGCCATCCCGGACAAACTGTTTAACTCCCAGGGCAACAACCTGGCCCCCTTCTTCGGGACCAACGATTTCGGCAAGGCCTATATCTTCGGTGCCATGTATGCCTTGAGTTCCGGGGTTTCCCACTCCAACCAATACGGCCTCCTGGGTCTGCTCAAGGCCGTGAACGACGGCAGCTTCAACTTTGTGGATCACGTGGGCGAATACGGGGAACGGGCCAAGGCCATGAAAACCCTTTTCTGCGACAACGGCTTCAACATCGTCTATGACATGGACGAAGACGAAAAGATTGCCGACGGCTTCTATTTCACCATCTCCTATCCGCACATGTCCGGGGAGGAACTGGTGGAAGCCCTGCTCTATTACGGGATCTCGGCCATCTCCCTCATCACCACGGGGTCGGACCGCCACGAAGGGTTGCGGGCCTGTGTTTCCCTCACGGGCAAGGACCGATTCCCGGATCTGGAAGAACGGCTCAAGGCCTTTCACGCAGACCACCCACCGACCTGATTTTTGATTCCATCCATTGCTCCGGCCCCGGGCCGGGGCAATGCCCTTATCCTCCGGACGCCAGGACAGCCTTTCCCCTTATCACCCGCCCGTCTCGACCTTGACAAATGGGACATTTTTGCCTAAAAAAATAGGGTGTTCCCATCTGTTGCATACCCCGGCAGACCGAAGCACCATCCCAGACAATTTTAAAATTTGGAGACAAACCATGACAAGCATACCCCAGGCCTGCAGCGCCGTCCTTTCCCTGAAACCCCTCCCCGTTTTCCAGGCCTTTGCCCATATATCGGCCATTCCCCGGGGGTCGGGCAATGAACAGGCCATCAGTGATTTCCTCATGGATTTTGCCCGGGATCTGGGATTGGAAGCCGTCCGGGATGATGCCCTGAACGTCATCATTAAAAAACCGGGGACAGCCGGGTATGAAACCGCCCCCGCGGTGATCCTCCAGGGCCACATGGACATGGTTTGCGAAAAGACCGAAGAAAGCAGCCACAATTTTGACACAGACCCCATCCGTCTGGTGGTGAACAAGGAGATGCTCACCGCCGACGGCACCACCCTGGGGGCGGACAACGGCATTGCCATGGCCTACGCCCTGGCCCTGCTCAAATCCGATGGCATCCCCCATCCCCCCCTGGAAGTCCTCATGACCACCCAGGAGGAAGTGGGCCTGGTGGGGGCCTCCCAATTGGATGCCGCCCCCTTGACCGGTAAAATCCTCATCAACCTGGATGCCGAGGAAGAAGGACGCTTTTTTGTCTCCTGCTGCGGCGGCTCCCGCTGCACCCTCTCCCTGCCCCTGGAAAATACCCTGGTGGCTCCGGGGACCCGGGCAGCCACCCTCAAGGTATCCGGTCTCAAGGGCGGCCATTCGGGCATGGACATCCACCTGGGACGGGGCAATGCCAATAAACGCATGGGACGGATTCTGGATATGCTTTACGGATTGGGGGCCGACCTGGTCTCGGTATCCGGCGGGGGAAAGGTCAATGCCATCCCCAGAAACGCCCGGGCCCAGCTCCTCATCCCCGAAGGCGTGTGGGACACGGCCCAGGAAAAAATCAAGGAAATGGAAGGCCTTTTCCGGGAGGAACTCGGCGCCACCGATCCCGGAATCACCCTTGGTCTGACACCGGCGGCTCAACCGCCCCAGACCCGGCTCACCCGGGAGACCTTTCGGAAAATCACCGATCTATTCACCCTCACCCCCTGCGGGGTCCAGGCCATGAGTCAGAGCATTGAAGGATTGGTGGAAACCTCCCTGAACCTGGGGGTGGTGGAACAGAATTCCACCCACCTCAAATTCCAGGTTTCCGTACGCTCCAGCGTGGAAAGCATGAAGGCGGAAATCTGCCGTCGCCTGGCCGTGGCCGCCCGCTGTCTGGGGGCGGAATTTTCCAAAGGGGCGACCTATCCGGCCTGGGAATACCGGCAGGACAGCCCCATCCGGGACCTCATGGTGGAAACCTACCGGGACATGTACAAAAAGGAGCCGGAAATCTGCGCCATCCATGCCGGGTTGGAATGCGGCATCCTGGGACAGGCCCTCAAGGATGCCGACATGATTGCCATGGGACCGGACATGGAACATGTCCATTCCCCGGACGAAGCCGTCAGCATCCCCTCCATCCGGCGGACCTGGGAACTGCTCTGCCGGGTTTTGGAAAATATCCGGGCCTAGCCGAAATTATCCCTTGAACCACCACCGTTCAATGGCCCGGTGGCTATCGGTTTCCAGAATGCCGGACAGGGGGCCCTGGCCGACCTTTTTGGAACAGGCTTCCACATAATCCTTGTGAAAGGGGATGATGGTTCCGCCCTCATCCCTGAGGATCTGCTGGCACTCGGCATACATCTGGCTGCGCCGGGCCTCGTCCAATTCGGACCGGGCCTGGCTGACCAGACTGTCAAACTTGGAATGGGAAAACCGGCTTTCGTTCCATTTGGCATCCCCGGAATAGGCCACGGAGAGCATCATATCCGCCGTGGGACGGGGGGCCCAAAAGCTGTTGCAAAAGGATTTTTTCAACCAGATATTGCTCCAATAGCCA
>JAKSBM010000775.1 GCA_022361135.1 Desulfobacterales bacterium
CCTGGCCCAGGGGATCAATGGGAAATCCTACCTGGTCATGGGGGGGAGTGTCTCCGCGTTCTCCGCTGCCGTGGATGCAGGTGCCCAGGCATTGGGAAAGGATTTGGTGGACCGTCTGGTCATTGCCAGCCCGGATGACGCCACGGTCCGAAGCCTTTGTCCTTTGGATTCCGAAGTTCATATGTAATCGTGGCCGGGGGCTTCCCGTCTTCTTTTCTTTGTTCAGCCCCCGTCCATGTAAGTTCTCCCCCGATTTCGTCACTGACGAAGGAAGGGAAATTCCTCCCTTTTTCCCCGTGGGCCTCCATGGGCTTTCCATTGGGGGCCGTTCTCCCAAGGACTTGATCCAAGACCTTCTTTAGCGTATTCTGAACTCTCTTAATTTATTAAAAAATATTCTGGATTTTTTCTCCATTCGCAATTTGTGACTTCTTCCTCTGGATTTCCCGCATCCGGGTTTTTCTGTACGTTCACCCCTGGAACACCCCTGGTATTTCTCCGGGCGGGATGACTTCCTTTTTCCCCTGGACGGTTGGACGCATCTATCCTTCCGTTCCCAAGGGGTAGACTGGGTATCATTGGAGTTTTGCATGGGGCTGCATGTTTTTAGATGGATGGTGATCGTTGCCTGGGTCTGTTGGGCCTCTCCGGCCATGGGGGTGCCCGGAAAGACCTATTCCAATGTATCCCTCTCCAATACAAATACGGAGACCATCACCGGTACGGTGACTTATTTCAGCGTGTTTCGTTCTGGGATCAATATCTCCGACACCACGTCTTACCCCGGCGGGCGGACCTTCACCAATTCCGGGGATGTGAACCTGGCGAATTTCAGCGTCAATTCAATGAACCTCCTTTCCCTGATTAATAATTTAAATGCCGATGTCACCATTGTGAATTCGGGAGATCTTTCTTTCACCTTTGGGCCCAATGATTCAACCATTAGCTTTGAGGGGATAAAGAGTCCGGGAAGTCTTGTGAATTCCGGTGCCTTGAATTTTGATGTCATCCATTTCGGAGGATACTACGACATCAGTGGAATGGGCCTGTTTATCAGTGGGGATTCGCTGGTGAACTCCGGCCCGATTCGATTCATCGGAAGGGCCGGTGATGTCAATGTTAACGGCCGCCTGGCCATCAGCCTTGCCACCGGGATCTGGTTTTCGGGAGATACCATGGTCAATTCCGGAGATATTCGCGTCGAAGCCCGGGCCGCTTCCGTAACCGGTTCCAGCAATTTTGCCTATGCCCGGGCCTATGGGATCCATACCCAGGGAGATCTTTTAAACACCGGGCAAATTGAGGTGGAGGCCCACGGAGGGCGCGAGCGGACCAATTCTTCACTGCCGTTTAATGCCCAGGATGCAAGGGCATACGGCATCTATGTGGATGACTCCGTTATCCTGGATTCCCGGGGATTGATTTCTGCAAAGGCCGCCCTTTACCCCGGCATGACCGGAGCCGTGGAGGAGGCGTATCAAGTCTATGTCAACGCCGGTACCACCACGGTGACCGGGTATGCCATGGCATTGAAGAACCAGGTCGATTTTACCCAGCAATACCAGGGGGCGATCAAGGTGAATGCCGGGGCGGGTTTGGTTTTCAACAATGCCGTGCTTTATCTGAGCATCAGCCCGGATTTCGACGGCCAGGCCCGGTACGAGATTCCCATGTTGGGAGAAGGGGCTGTCCCGGCGGATCAGTTTGCATCCCTGGGCCCCCTGCCGCCGGAATATACGGTGACCCTGGAAAACCAAAGCGGCAGCGGCCTCCAGGCCCTTGGGGTTCAATTTTCTCCCCAGGTTTCACCTCCCCTGGCTTCCACGGCGGCCTCGGCCGATTTCAACGCCCACCTGAATCACATGGTGGAAGGGGGCTTGATCAACGGGGTGATTTCCGATTTTCTTTCTTCTGAGACCCTGGGTATGACCCTGCTTTCCTTTGTGGATGCCGGCCATTCCCCCCAATTGCTCCTTTCCGGCCTTGGTCCCGGGGGCCTGCCCGGGCGGATATCATTGCCCCGGGTGGGAAAGACACGGACCTTTGTCAGCCCCGTGCTCCTGGTTTCCCGGGATTCGGACCCCGGGCAGGGGTACGATGCCCACCATTACGGGATCCTGGCCGGATTTACCCGGTCCATGGGGGATGCCTTCCTGGGGGCCCACGCCGGGGTGGGGGATTCCCAATTGGATTATACCGGGGCCGGATATGAACTGCGCCGGGAAACCGGGGATAATTACACCCTGGGGGTCCATGGGGTATACCCCTGGGGGGATTGGCTTTTCTCGGCCATTGCCACGGCCTTTTACCAGGAGAGTGACTACCGGGATCTGGCCCCTTCCAATGTGGAATCTGCCGCCTATGACAGCCTGTCCACCCGATTGGACATTTCATTGGGTCGCCTCTTCCAATGGGGGCGCCACACCCTTTTTCCCGAATTGGGATTTACCCATGCCTGGGACCACCGGGAATCCTTTACCACCCGGAATTTAAATCACCCCGATGTCCATTATGGACCATTGGATGCCCATGAACTCTACGGCCGGATGGGGGTGAAATATTTTGTGGACATCCCCCTGGGGAAACAGGGCCCCCGGCTTTTGCCCTTCCTGGGGCTGGCGTTGACCCAGGTCCTGACCGACGGGGAAATGTCCAATACCATGCAGGTGGGAAGCCTTTCCCGCCGGGTCTCCCGCCAGGGCGTCCGCACCCGCCTCAGCCCCAAGGGGGGGATTTCCCTGAAGGGAGAGGATCTTGAACTCCTGGCCGGATACAGTGGCGGATTTGCCGACGACCAGGAAGATCACCTGTTCTGGTTCCAGCTGGGCGTCGAATTCTAATTGATTTTTCCCGGCCTGGGGTGATTTTGTCCCAAAAATACCCCCGTAAATCCATTCCATTGTCCCATCCAGTTTAAACCCCTTTATCCATGGTCGTATTGACGATTTTTACACCTGTTCAGCGGCCGGGGCGAATTTGCCCCGGCTCCGTGGGGGCGAAAAAAATCCAACTAATCCCTTGTATTTACCCGGGTTTACCGGTATCGTAAGCGGGTTTTTCTGGGGCTGAATTGCCCCCGAAGCGGAGAAGTTGAGAAGGCGTCGATTGTATAACCCACCTGAATGACAGCGGTTTGGATTCTGGCACACCCTTTGCTACTACAATAAACCTTGTGTTTTAAATTTTTGCTTTTGAAAGTGTAGCATCCCATTATGAAGTTTAAATCCAGTTTGCTTTACCCGGCGGCCATTGCCATGGCCTTCCTCCTGACCGCGTCTCCCGCCCTGGCACAGGGCATCGATCAGGCCATTAACAACGCCTTAACCCCCATTGCCGATTTCATGGTTTCCATTGTATTCTTCAAGTTTTACGTGGCCGGAGTCGGTATTCCCGTGGTGGTCCTCTGGCTGGTCTTGGGTGCCCTGTTCTGCACCTTTTACCTGGAGTTCATCAATGTGAGGGGCTTTAAACATGCCTTGAAATTGATCCGGGGCGATTACCACGATGATGACGGCGGCAAGGGCGAAATCAGCCATTTCAACGCCCTGTGTACGGCGGTATCCGGCACCGTGGGCATCGGTAACATTGCCGGTATCCCCATTGCCATTGCCGCAGGCGGCCCCGGTGCCGTCTTTTGGATGATGGTGGCGGGCTTCCTGGGCATGTCCACCAAATTTGTGGAATGTACTTTGGCCGTTCTCTTCCGCAAGGAAGCCACCGACGGCACCGTATCGGGCGGGCCCATGTATTACCTGACCCAGGGCTTGGCCAAACTGGGGAAACCCCGCCTGGGAAAATGCCTCGGGGGATTTTATGCCTTTGGCATCCTGGTGGGCTGCCTGGGCATTGGGAATATGTTCCAATCCAACCAGGCCTATAGTCAGTTCCTGGTGGTCACAGGGGGGGATGCCTCCTTCTTTGCGGACAAGGGGTGGCTTTTCGGTCTTCTTTTCGCCATGGTGGTCTTCTTTGTCATCGTGGGCGGGATCCGGAGTATCTCCAAGGTGGCCTCCAAATTGGTGCCCTTCATGGCCATCCTTTACATCCTGACCGCATTGGTCATCATCGTTCTCAATGGAAAATACATTCCCGCAGCCGTTTCCCTGATTGTGGAAAATGCCTTCAACGGCAAGGCCGTGGGCGGCGGCATCCTGGGAGCCATTGTCATCGGGTTCCAACGGGCCATTTTCTCCAACGAGGCCGGTCTGGGCTCGGCGGCCATCGCCCACAGTGCGGTGCAGACCAAGGAACCCGTGACCGAAGGCTTTGTGGCGATTCTTGAGCCCACCCTGGACACCTTGATTGTCCTGGCCATCACCTCCCTGGTGATCACCTCATCCATGGTGGCGGACCCCGTATTCGGCGCCAACCTCATGGGGGGCAAACTCACCGGAATGGCCGCCTCTTCGGCTGCATTCACCGCCCATTTCCCCTTTTCCAAATATCTTCTGGCCGCCGCCGGAATGCTCTTTGCCCTGTCCACGGCCCTGGCCTGGTCCTACTACGGACTCAACGGCTGGACCTACCTTTTCGGGGACAATAAAAAGGGGAAGCTCTTTTACAATTTTATGTTCAGCGCATGCTTTGCCCTGGGCGCCTCCATCAAGCTGGGAGCCCTCATGGACATTTCCGACGCCCTGGTCTTCCTGACCTGTGTGCCCAATGTCTTTGGTCTCTTCCTCCTGGCCCCCCTGGTTAAGGCCGAGCTGAACCTCTATTGGGAGAAGATCAGGACCGGTCAGATTCCGTCCCGGGTTGCCCCGGAACCGGTGTCGTCCAAATAGGAACACCCCCACCGGGCGGGGATGGTGGATCGGTCAAATTGTTAAACACTTAAAGCAAATGAGGAAGAAATTTTAGAATGGGAAAGAAGTTGATAAAAAACCTCGGGGTTCAGATCCTGGTGGCCATGGTCCTGGGGATCCTGGCCGGGACCCTGCTGGGGGGCAAGGCTGTGATGTTCAAGCCCCTGGGCGATGTCTTCATCAATTTGATCAAAATGCTGGTCATCCCCCTGGTGGCCGTTTCCGTCACCTCGGGAGCCGCCTCCCTGGGCAATGCCAAATCCGCCGGTAAACTGGGGATTTCCACCTTTGGCTTTTACCTGGGCACCACGGCCGTTGCCGTGGTCATCGGATTGGTTTTCGGTGAGGTTTTCCAGCCCGGGGCCGGCCTGGACATCACCAAGGTTCAGCAATGGTTCTCCCTGGAAAAGGCCGGCTCGGCCACGCCGCCGGAATTCTGGCACCTGATCCTCAGCCTGATCCCCACCAACCCCATCCAGGCATTCACCCAGGGAAACATCCTCCAGACCCTCTTTTTCTGCCTGTTCCTGGGCATCGGCATCGGGAATCTGGCCCCGGAGAAAAAGGATTTTCTCCTCAGACTCTTTGATACCCTCACCGAAGCTTTGATCTGGATGATCAAGGTGGTCATGCTGGTGGCCCCCTTTGGTGTCTTCGCACTCATGGCCTCGGCCACGGGAACCTTTGGTTACGATATCCTGGGATTGGTGGTGAAACTGCTGGTGGTCTATGTGGGCGCCATTCTCCTCCACGGATTCGGCTTCTACCCCCTGGTGTTGAAGCTCTTTTCCAAAATGTCCGTGAGACGTTTCCTGTCCAAGATCTACAAACCCCAGGTGGTGGCCCTGTCCACGGCCTCTTCCATGGCCACCATGCCCATGACCTTTGAAACCTGCGAGGACGAGCTGGGCGTCTCCAAGGAG
>JAKSBM010000236.1 GCA_022361135.1 Desulfobacterales bacterium
ATTGCCCAGGGGAACCGTGATGTTCATCCCACGGGTTTCTCCGTTTTTCAGGATGATTTCCAGGTGGGCATTGAATAGGTCCTTGGCCGGAAGGTGTGGATCCGCCTTTACATGGACCCTGCGGGCAAGGGATTGTATTTCCGTGTTAAAGATTTGCTCCCTTTGAAAATCCTCCAGGAAAATTTCCCCTTTTTTCAGGGCTGTGGCAACGGTGTAGGGGATGCTGAATTGGGCATCCACCTGGGGATTATTTCCGGGCTCAAAGGGCTTTCCCACCATCTGGGCCACCATGGCCGAGGCGGTCACTTCCATGGATTCGATTTCATTCAATCGGTCCCTGAGGTGGGGCCGAAGCTCCAGGGCCGCATCAATGGATGAATGGGTCATCCGGCAGGCCGGGTAGGGTTTGATGCTCAGGTCCAGGATGGGGTGATGGCTTCCCAGTTCCTTAATGATGGCCTCCGGGTTGTAATCATTGTTTTCATAGAGGGCGTAAAATCCGTATTTGCCCGTGAGGAATTCCCGGCTGCCGGTGATGCCCCGGGCAGCCATGAATGCGGCGGTGAGACCGGCCTGGGCGGCAAAGCCGGGCTGGATTCGTTTGACCAGTTTTCCCTCCACCAGGCCCTGGGCGTTGCCCGCGGTCTGGCTCAGGGCAATGCCCAGGGCGTTGGCGGTTTCTTCTCCATTGAGTTTCAATAATTTGGCCGCTGTGGCAGCAGCCCCGAAGCAGCCGCAGGTGGCGGTGCGGATCCAGGACAGGGGCCGGGATATGGCCAGGCTGAGTCGGCAGATGAGATCCACCCCCAAGGTAATGGCGGTGATGAATTCTTCACCGGTGACATGGTCCAGGCTGTCAGCCGTGGCCAGGGCTGTGGGAAGCACCGTGACAAAGGTGTGCAGGGCCGAGGCATCCAGGGTGTCGTCAAAGTCCAGGGCGTGCATCATGGTGCTGTTGGCCAGGGCGGCCAGGGGTGGGGTGGTATAGTCCCCGTGGACCATGAGCCGTGACCCCTGGTTTCCCCCCCATTGGCGGGCCAGGGAAACCACGGCATCGCAGCCGGGGGCCCGGCTTCCGGGGATAGCCACCCCCAGGGAATCAATGATCAGTAGTTTGCAATATTCAACCGCCTCCCGGGGCAGATCCTGGAATTGGGTGTCAACGATGTGGCGGCATAGTTTGGATTCAATATCAATTGTTTTCATGTGGATAATCTACCTTTTGCGCATTCAATGATTTCTGCCCTGGGGCATCTGGGCCGTGCCCGGGGAAAACCAGCCCAGGGTGTAGCGGTAAAGTGTTTCGGGGATTCGGATCCATGCAATGATCAACACCGTGACCAGGCCCGCCACATCGGTGATCCAGCCCGGATAAATCAAACATCCGCCACCGGCAAAGAGGAGGAGTTGGAGCAGGGGATTGAGTTTGCCGCCCATGTAATTCTGGGCGGCTCCGGCCAGGGCCAGGACGCCGAAAAATGCGGTGATGCAGACCAGGACAATCTGGCCGGGGCTGCCGATGAGCAGGAGGGCATTGTTATACACAAACATGTAGGGAATGATGAAGATCACCAGGGCCAGCCTGCATGCGGTGAAGGCGGTTTTCATCATGGGGGCGCCTGCAATGCCGGCGGCCACAAATGCATCCGGTGCCATGGGCGGGGTGATGCCGGCGATGCAAGCAAAGTAAAAGACATAGAGGTGGGCGGCCAGGGGATAGACCCCCAGTTTGGTCAAGGCCGGGACCACCAGGATGGCCAGGACAATATAGGCGGCCACGGGGGGAACCCCCATGCCCAGGATGATGGAAGCCACCATGGTCAGGAAGAGGAGGATGAAAAGATTACCCCCGGAGACCTTGATCAAAAGGCCGGACATCATCAGGCCGAGTCCGGTGAGGGTGATCATGCCCAGAACCACGCCCCCCAGGGTGAGGATGGCGATGACGGGCAGGGCGGTCATGGCCCCGTTGATCAGACCGTCCATGACCTGTCTGGGTGTCATGATGCGATCCTTACCCCCCAGGATGGTGCACAAAGGAATGGCCACGGTGGCCCAGAAGGCGCCCCGGGTGACGGATACCTTGGAATAGGTGAGCAGGACAATGAGAATGACCATGGGGATGATGAAATACCAGCCCTGTCTCAATGTGTCGCTGAGTTTGGGTAGATCCTTTTTGG
>JAKSBM010000780.1 GCA_022361135.1 Desulfobacterales bacterium
CAGGTAATTATCCCGGACCTGGATGAGGTCGGCCCCCATGGTGAAAATCCGGATAAACCCCTCTGTACCGGGGACCGAGGGCACAACCATTGCAATTTTCTCCAGGTAGTCGGGGATCATTTCCACGGGCCAGGAGAGGCGGGAAAGGAACATGCAGGGAAGCGCCGTGAACAGAACCACAAAAACCGGGACCTCCCGCTCCTTGAAGAACGAGGCCAGAACCAAGCCCCCGAAGACCACGGCCAGAAGAAAGGGCACCATGAAAAGAATGCAGTCCAGGAACGCGCCCCGCTGGGGGAACTGATAAACCCGGGCCATGATCCCAAAGCAATAGATGCTGTGGACGGCGTAGATGGAAAAATGGGCCAGCCCCTTTCCGGCCACCACCACCAGGGGATGAACCGGTGTCTCCCCGCCGGTGAAATAGACCAGATCCCCCCGTTCGCGTGCCGTGCCCGCCAACATGCCCATGCCCATGAAAAAGGTCTGTTGGAGCAATAGAAAAAAGACAATGGGCACCACATAGGAGCCGTAGCCCCCGGCCGGATTAAAGAGGGGAATGAAGTTCGTGGCCAGGGGATCCCGCTGGACCATGGCCTGGTCCGGGGCCATGCCACCGGCCTTGAGCCGTTTAATCTCCACCCCGGCGGAGAAGGTCTTGGCTGCCTTGTAAATGCCGGAAAACACCTGCTTATAGGTAATGAAGCTGCCGGCATCGCAATGGGCGGCCACCGAGGCCTTTTCCCCCCGCAGGACCGACCGCTGGAATCCCTTGGGGATGAGGAGCACCCCGTGGGCCTTGTAGGAATAGACCCAGGACCGGGCCGCTTCAAAATCCGGGGCCTGGAAAATCACATTCACGGCCTCGGAAGCCTGGGTCATCCGGGTCAGGGTCCGGGACAGCTGGGTTTTATCCAGGTCCACCACCACAATGGGGATATCCTTAACCACCTCGGCCTTGTAGGGAAAGGGATAGAAAAAGGAATAAAAAGCCAGGCTGCCCAAAAGGATGGCCATGACCTGGAAATCCCGGAAAAGATGGCTGAATTCAGCCCGACAGATCCTAAACATGGTCCGCCCCCTTTCCATGGAAAACCCCGCCCGGCAGACGGGTGAGGACCAGACCCAAAAGCCCGGGGACGAGAACAAAGGCCAGAAGCTGATTCAAGCCGGGCATGGAATACCCCAGGTCCGCCCCCCGCAGGGCCTGGTCCTGCAAAATCTGCATGAAATGGCTCAGGGGCAGCAGGGCCGAATACCCCTGGGCCAGTTTGGGCATGCCCAGGGCCGGAAAGGTGATACCGGCAAAGGCAAAGGCAGAGCCGGAATACACCGAGGACATGGCCACGGCCTTGTCCATATTCTTCACCAGGGCAAAAATAAAAACACAAATCATCTGGCAGGCCAGAATATATACCAGGGTGGCCCCCAGGATGAACATCCCCGAGCCCACCAGGGGAATGGACAACACCTTGAAATTAAGCAGGAACATGATCCCCCCGCAGATCACCAGCATGAGGGTGTGGGGCAGAAGCTTCCCCACCAAAGCCGTCAGGGCCGATCCCCCGGCACAATCCAACCATTGGCCGCAGCTGCCGGCCTTGATTTCCGAACAAAGGGCATGGGTGGTCAAGCAACAGGCAAAAATCATGAGCATGGAAGGCAAAAGGGCCAGATAAAGGTAATGGGTGTAGTTGAGATAGGGGTTAAACAGGGTGTGGACATCCACGCCCACGGGCTCCAGATGAACCTTGGCCCCGTCCCGGGAATCCCCGGTTTTCATGCGGCGCTTAAAATCAATGCCCGCGGACAGGGTCCCACCGACCTTGCCCAGGGTCCGCTGGAGGATCCCCCCCACCAGGAACAATTGATTGTTGTAATAGAAGGCGGGGGAGGCACCCTGGCCCCGGAACACATCCCGTTCCA
Organism: Desulfobacterales bacterium; assembly: GCA_022361135.1. Next base: position 1,927 of record JAKSBM010000780.1, read on the forward strand.
TGTTTTCGGGTAAAACCAGCAATCCATGGATCCGCCCCTGGACAATGGCCCGGCGGCCCTCCTCCAGGTCGGCCATCTGGGCCACCACAGCCACGCCCTGGCTGGCGTCCACCATGCGGATGAAGGTTCGGGACAGGGCGGACTGATCCCGGTCCACCACGGCCACGGGGAGATCGGCAATGATCCCCCGGCTGAACAGGGCCGTGAAGAAGGCAAAGGTCAACAGGGGCAGGGCCAGTCCCAGGCAGAAATAGAGTCGCCGGGAACAGATGCGGTCCCACTCCCGGGCCGCAACGGCCATCAGCCCCCTGCCCCCCTGGTTCGGTGATTCACCGCCAGGGGGATGGGATGCCGGGTTGGTAGATGTCAGAGTTTCAATCTCCATGGCATTACCCGGCGCTTCCCTGGTTCTCCCAAAGGACCACAGCCCCCATGCCCGGCCTCAACACCGGCATGGCTTCCCCGGATTCCGGCGCCAGGGGAACGGCCCGGACCTCAAAGGTTTTGAGGTCGAAATCCCCCGAAGCCTTGGTGGAATGCCAGGTGGCAAAATCCCCCAGGGCGGCGATGTAATTAATCCTCAACTTCAATTCCCTATTTCCCAGGGCCGGGAACCGGGCAGTAATCTCCTTGCCCATGGTAATCTGTGCCATGAAATCTTCCCTGAGGTTGAAGGTCACCCAAACATCGGAAAGATCCACAATGCTCACCACGGGATATCCCGTGGCGGCCAATTCACCCGGATCCACAATCACGTCGGCGATTTCCCCGTCAATGGGGGAAACCATGCGGGTTTCCGCCAGGTAGGCTTCCACCTCGGCCCGGGCCCCTGCCGCCTGGTTCACCATGGCCACCGATGCGCTCTTGTCTTCTTCCCGGGCGCCCTTACGGGCCATGGTGTAGGATGCATTTGCCGCCTTGGCCGTTTCCCGGGCCGCCTTGAGCCGGGCCACGGCCTCGTCCAGTTTCTGGGCCGGAAGGACACCATCGTTGAAAAGGCGCTGGATCCGGACATGGGTTTTTTCGGCCAGTTCCAATCCGGCACGGGCCTTATCCCTCAGGTTCCGGGCCGCCTGGATTTCCTCCACACGGGCCCCCTTGAATGCCTTGTCCCGCATGGAACCGGCCGCATCCACGGCGGCCTGTGCCTGGCTGAGCTTGGCCCGGATTTCCGGGCTGTCCAGGACAAAAATCAAATCCCCTTTTTTCACCTGGTCCCCGTTTTTCACATGGAGTTCAATGACCCGGCCCGGAATTTTGGAGGCCAGGTCGATCTGGGTGGCTTCCACCTGTCCCTGGACCACCAGGGGCTGGGGCTGCTGGGTATATTGGACCGCAGTCCAGGTCACGCCCACGGCGGCCACGATCAGACAGAGGGGTAAAATCAATTTCCTCACGTTTAAAATATCTCCTCGGCAATGTATTGGCTTTTATAAGTGGAAAAATCCCGACTGATTCCCACGGCTTCCAAAAGTTGGGCCAGGGCCACGTCGAATTGGTAAACCGCCTGGAGTTGACGGATTCGGGCACCGGACAGGGTGAGATGGGCATCCACCACATCCAGGGATGTGGAAAGCCCTTCTTCAAAGGAACGGTTCCTGACCCGAAGGGCTTCCCGGGCCAGTTCAATGGTATCCCCCAGGGCATCGTATTGCTCCAGGTTCTTCATCACCCCATGGTATTGTTTCTCGGTGAGGGTGGCAATGTCCCTGGCGGCCTTTTTCTCCAGGAAGCCCACCCGCCGCCGGGTTTCTTCGGCCGCCTTAATGGTATTCATCCGGCTTCCCCCTTCGAACAGGGGCAGGTTCACCCCCACGCCGGCGGCCCATTCCGGTTCCAGGGCGGTGAGGTCGCTCTTGTGGAGTTCATAGAGACCAAAGAGGTAAACCTCGGGGAACAAGAATCCCTTCTCGTATTCCACCCCCTTTTCCGCCTGCGCCTTTTTGGCACGGATCTGCCCCAGAATGGGATTCTCCCTGTCGGACAGGGCCACAAAGGATTCCAGGGAGGGCAGATTCCGAATGAGGAACAAAGGCGAAGAGGCCACAACGGCTTCCGCCTCCTCCCGGTCCATGGACAGGACATTGGCCAGGGCCGTCCGGATGGTTTCCCGGTCCCGGATGGCGTTCTGGAGTTCCCGCCCGGCCTCGGTCACGGCCACCTGGGCATGGAGACGTTCGGCCTTGGAGATGATCCCGTTCTCCTCCAGGGCCCGGGCCCGGGCCAGATGTTTTTCCACCCCCTCCAGGTAGTCCCGCCGCAGCTTGAGCAGGGCATCGTAGAGGCGCAGCCCATAGTACCGCTTCACCATGTCCGACACCAGCACCGACCGGGTCTGCTTCATCTTCTCCCCGGCCTCGGTTTCCCGGGCCTCGGCCACCTGGTTGGCCGCCGTGATCCGGCCGCCGGTGAAGACGGGCCAGGAGGCGGTGAGCCGGCCTTTGACAAAGGCGTCATCCTGAACATTCATGATAAAATCAGGCAAGGTGCCGGGGGGAAGGCCGTGGAGAGTTTCCATGGCGCCCCGAATATCATTCAAGCTGAGATCGATGGGCTCATCAATGCGGGTATATTTTCCCGATGCTGAAATCTTGGGCAGGTAAAGACCCTGGGCCGCCTTTTTTTCAAAGGCCCGGCCCCGCTTTTCCGCATCCGCCGCCTTCAGGGCTTCGTTCTTCTGATTCATCCGTTCCAGGGCGGATTCAAAGCTGAGCTGGACCTTTGCGGCCAGGACCGGTCCGGGCAACCCAATGAGGATCAGCCCCACCAGGAGGGCAGCCCGCCCCACCCAGGCCTGCAATGCACACCTATTCTTCATATAATACAATTCCCCTTCGAATCATGAGTTTCACATTCTGGCGCATGGTGTTGAGGCGGTAACGCTTCGGCTCAAGGGCCATGGCGTAAATAATTCGTTTGACCCCACCCATGATGAACTCGCTGGCCACATCCGGGGGGATATTGGCATTGAAACATTTTTCCCGGCCTCCCCGTTCGATGAGGGAGACAAAGATCTCCTTGAACCGCAGGTAATCGGCCATGAAGCTGGGATCCCCGCTCTTAATCCGGGGTTCAAACTCGTTGGCAAAGACCTTGATCAGGTCGGGATGGGGCCCCAGCAGGTCAAAAACCAGATCCACGGCACCGTCCAATTTTTCCAGGCAGGAAAAATCACTCCGGGAACCGAGTTGGGCAATCCCCTGGGAAACTTCCCGGCAGAAGACGGCAAAAACCCGATCGAACATGTCTTCCTTATCGGTGAAATAGTTGTACAGGGTCCCGGCGCTCACCCCGGCTTCTTCGGCAATGCCGGCCATTTTTGCACCATGGAAACCGTGGCGGGCGAAAACCTTAACCGCTGCTTCCAGGATTTCCCGTTCCTTATCTTCCTTTAATTTTTTCATGGCGCTCCCAAAAAACAAATGAACTATGATTCAAATATTAAATTTTACAATCATCCAAACGACGCAAACCAAATATTTAAAACCAATAAATACAAATACTTTCAACAAAACAACCCAAGCCAAAAGCATTGAATTGAGGTTCATTATAGGGACAAATCCCCCAAGGTAAAGGAATTTTTTGTATTTTTATTTAAAAAATGCCAGAAAATTTAATCAGAATACGCCACGAAATGGATTCCACCGAACGGTCCGCACCCCATGGAAATGGGTTAAAAGGGCCAGAAATGGGGAATTAAAATGCTGGAAAGGATGATGACGATGAAATTCAGGGGCATGCCGATTTTCAGAAAGTCCGAAAATCGGTATCGCCCCGGGCCATAGACCAAAAGATTGGTCTGGTAACCGATGGGGGTGGCAAAGCAGGCGCTGGCCCCGAAGCAGATGCCAATGATGAAGGGACGGGGGTCCACCCCCAGGACCTGGGCCGTGGAAACGGCAATGGGCAGGAGGAGGACGGCCGTGGCATTGTTGCTCAAAACATGGGTACAAAGTGAAGAAAGGAAGATCAGGCCGAAAAGAACCCAATGGGGGTTCATCCCGTCGAAGAGGCTGAGATAGGCCGTGGCATAGGCCTGGGAGGTGCCGGTTTTCTGCATGGCCATGCCCAGGCCGATGGTGGCCACAATGAGGAGGAGAACCTCGGATTCCAAACTGCGGTAGGCTTCTTTCAGGCTGAGGCAATGGGTCATGGTCATGAGGAAGACCCCGGTGATGGCGCAGACCATGATGTCGGCCAACCCCAGGGTGGCCGAAAGGACCACGGCAGCAAAAATCAGGGCGGCCGTGGGGGCCTTTTCCATGTGGGGCATGGCATGGTGAATATCCTCAATGACGATGACATCCTTGGAGCGCCTCAGCTTGTCCAGCTTTTCCCGGGGACAGCGGACCAGGATGGTGTCCCCGATCTTAAGCTTCACGGTTTTGATCTTCCGATAGGAATAATGGTGCCGCCGGGTCCGAAGGGCGATGATCCGGAGCAGGGGATCGTCCAAAAGTTCGGTGGACATTAATTTATCCCCCACCAGATTGGAAAGGGGGGGAATGACCAGCTCAATGATGAGATCGTCCCGCTTCCCCCTGCCGAAAACCATGTCCTCCTCCCCGTGGACCGGGCTGAAAATCTTTTTCTTCAGGCAGGAGACAATGTCCTCGGCGGAGCCCTTCACCAGAAGGATGTCCCGACTCTGGAGGGTGACGGGCATGCGCTTGGGGTCATAGATGTCATTGTTGCGGAAGATTTCAATGACCTGGAGCCCCAATTGGGATTCCGCCGTGTCCACGATCTCGGCTTCCCCCACCAGGGGGCTGTCGCTGCGGACGATGAGCTCGGTGATATACCGGCTGGACTTATTTTCATCGGATTCGCAAACCGGGGGGGTCCGGCCGGGAAGGAGCCGGGGGGAAGCCAGGAACAAAAACAAAACCCCCACCAGGCCAATGGGAATCCCCACCCGGCTGAGTTCGAACATGGAGAGGGGCTCAAAGCCCATGGCCGCGGCCAGGTCCGACACAATGATATTGGTGGAAGTGCCGATGAGGGTGCAGCTCCCGGCCAGGATGGAGACATAGGAAAGTGGGATGAGCATCTTGGAGGGGGAAAAATCACAATCGCAGCTCAACCCCATGACAATGGGGATGAAGAGGACCACCACCGGGGTATTATTGATAAAGGCCGAGGCAAAGGCCGTGGCCGCCATGATGAGGATGGAGGCCACGGCTTTGTCCCCCTTGGAAAAATGGAGGACCAGATCCGTGACAATGCCCACCCCGCCGGTGCGAACCAGACCGTAACTGAGAAGAAACATGGATCCCACGGTGACCACGGCCGGATTGGCAAAGCCGGAAACGGCCTCGGCCGGGGTGAGAATGCCGCTCAGGGCCAGGCAGACCATGATCCCCATGGCAGTCTTTTCCACGGCGATTTTTTCCGTCACCAGGAGCACCAGGGCCACCACCAGGATGAGGGTCAGGGCAATCATCTCATAATTCATTTCAAGCATGGTCCGCGTAACCTCCATCTGATTTTATCCCTCCATGCCCTTGAACTGGGGCAACAGGGGGGAGGCCAATTCCCGAAAGCGTTCCCTTGCCTCACGGGTACCGATGACGGCGGTGAAATCGCAGGATTCCAGCCGCAGGTCCGCCCCGGGGTTGGTGAACAGGGCTTCCTCCCGCATCACCGCCACCAGGGAGACCCCGGTCTTCTTTCGAATCCGCCCCTGGGAAATGGTGACCCCGCAGAGGGGGCTCCCCGGAGTAAGGCGGATCCATTCCAGATCCAGGGTGGCTTCGGCGTGGCGGAACCGGGCCAGGGTATTGGCGGTCACCGAAGGACCCAAGACCGGGGCAAAGGTTCGGTTCCGCAGGGATTCCACTTCATTCTGGATCTGGGTGGCCGGAATGCGCAGGTAGGCCAAAGCCTTCCTCAACATTTCCAAGGCCGACTCAAACTCGGGTAAAACCACCTCGGCCACCCCCTGGTTCCGGAAGCTGCCCAGGGAATCCATATCCTGGGCCCGGGCGATGATGGTCAGCCCGGGGCAGAGTTCCCGGGCATGGGAAATCACGGCCTGGGAAACCACCACACTGGGGATGGTCACCAGCAAAAGGCCGGCGTTATGGATGTGGGCCGCCTCCAGCACAATGGGATGGGAGGCATCCCCGAAGATGGCGGGCATCCCTTCCTTCCTGGCCTGCTCCACCCGCTGCTGATCCATTTCCACCACCACAAAGGGAAGCCCCATGGAATTGAGTACCCCGGAAATGTGGCTGCCGGTGCGTCCCCGGCCCACAATGACCACATGGTTTTGCAACCCGCTTTTGGGCAGGTTCACCGTATCCAGGGCCTCGTGTCGAAACCAGCGTTTCTTCAGGGTGTAAAGCCGGGCCGTCTGACTGGAGACAATGGGAGTCAGGGCCATGGTGACAATGGCTGTGGTCAGCGCCAATTGATAGGTACGGGGGGAAAGGGCCCCTTCTGCCATGCCCATGCGGGCCAAAACAAAGGAAAACTCCCCCACCTGAAACAAGCCCAGCCCCACGGCCAAAGGAATAACATTGCCATAGGAAAAAAAGCGAACCAGACCGTTGAAAATGGATCCCTTGATCAGACTCACCGCCCCCACCAGCAAAAGGACTTCCCCCAGGTTGTCCATGAAAAATACGGGATCCAGAAGCATGCCCACGGAGGTGAAAAAGAGAAGGCCGAAAAGATCCCGCAACGGAATGATGTCACTCAGGGCCTGGTGGCCGTAATCCGATGTATTCAAGACCAGGCCAGCGGCAAAGGCGCCAAAGGCAAAGGAAAGCCCCACCAGCCAGGTCAGATATCCGATGCCCAGACCAATGGCGGCCACGGCCATGAGAAAAAGTTCCCGGGACCCCAGCCGGGCAATGTGGGCCATGAGCCGGGGTAGGAATCGCCCCCCCAGAAATGCCATGGCCGAAAGGAAACAAACCGCCTTGACCAGGGCCAGTCCCAGGCTTTTCGCCCCCATGGCCGGATCATTGAGTTGGGGTAAAATGATCATCAGGGGCACCACGGCCAGATCCTGGACCAGGAGCATGCCGATCATCACCCGGCTGGACAAGGTTCCCAGCCAGCCCTGGTTCATGAGGGTTTTAAGGATGACCATGGTGCTGGACAGGGAAATCAGGGCTCCGAACCAAAGGCTCTCCTTCCAGGGCCAGCCCAGGAGCCAGCCCAGGCCATAGCCCGCGCCCAGGGTAAGCATCATCTGCACCGGGGTTCCGATGAGGGCCACCTTTTTCACCGGTTTGAGGTCCTTGAGGGAGAATTCCAGGCCCAGGGCAAACAGGAGCAGGGCCACCCCGATCTCGGCCAATAATTCGATTTCGTGGACACTGGAAACGGTGAATCCGCCGGTGTGGGGCCCCAGGAGCACCCCGGCCAGGATATAGCCCAGCACCAGGGGTTGGTGGAGTCGCTGCATGACCAACCCGCTGACGAAACCGGCGATGACAATGAGTGTGATATCGGTGGCAATACCCATGAAATATTAAAACATATCCATGGGTTGAGCGCAAACCGGCGCTATATGCGGACGATTACCGGCTTATCCCCCGGGCCCCCGGTAACCGAGGGCGGAGCTCCCTTTTCCATGCCGGCCTGGATGGAAACGGCAATGATACAAAAACCAGTCAAGCCCCATTATTCGTGGTCAAAGATATACCCCACCGAACGGCGGCTTTTGAAAAAGGCGGGCTTTTTGGGATTTTCCTCAAAATATTTCCGGAAACGGACAATGAAATTGTCCACGGTGCGGGTGCTGGTGTCCCGGGAATAGCCCCAGCCGGCGTTGAGGAGGGTCTCCCTGGACAGGGGGCGCCCCTTGTGGGCAATGAAAATTTTTAACAGGATTATTTCCTGCTCGGTGAGGGTGATTTCGCCCCCCACACATTTGGCCGTGGAGGTAACAAAATCGATGTGGTTGGGTCCGAAAACATAGCTCTCCCCCTGGAAAAGGGGCTGGGATCGAGGCTCTTCTTCCGGGGAACCATACCATTCCTTTTTCTTCAGAAGCCGCTCCAATCGCAGGAGAAACTCTTCCAGATCAAAGGGTTTGGACAGGTAATCGTCCACACCGTATCGCAGCCCCCTGATCTTATCCTTGGTGTCCCCCCGCGCAGAAAGGATAAGGACGGGAATCTTTTCATCCTCCTTGCGGATGGTCTTCAGAATGGAGAAGCCGTCAATCATGGGGAGCATGATGTCCAAAACGATGAGATCGGGCTTCCAGCTCCGCCATTTGTCAAGTCCTTCAATGCCGTCCTGGGCCACCAGGGGGTCATACCCGGCCAGTTTAAGATTCAATTGCAACCCATCGGCAATGTGGGTTTCATCTTCTATGACCAGAATACGCTTTTTTTCAACCGCTTCCATAACTTCTTCTCCCTGACATTGGCGATGCTGGCCCGGGGGATGGTCAATACAAAGGTTGCCCCCATTCCCTTGCCCTCACTGGCAACGCCCACGCGCCAGCCGTGGATCATGGCAATGCTGGAAACCAAATAGAGCCCCAGGCCGGACCCGGTCCCCCGGTTGGCATCGTCCCGACCGGATTGGTAAAATTTTCGAAATATCTTTTTGGCTTCCTGGCGGTCCACGCCAATGCCGTTATCCTTGAACTCAATGGTGACCTTCTGGAGGTACGCCTTGAATACGATATCCAGTTGGGGGGTATCGGATTCGTTGTATTTGATGGCATTTGAGATGATATTCATCAACAACATCTCAAATAAGAACAGATTCACCGGAAACCGAAACTCCCGCCCGGACGGATTATGAAATTTTATATCACATCCCCTGAAAAGGGAGCCGTTTTTTTCACAGAATTGTTCCACCAATTCCACCAGGCTGCCATGGGTGACCTCGGAACCGAAATTCTGGCTCTCAATGCGGGCCAGGTTGAGAATCCGATTAATATTGTCCGTCAGCCGGTCAATGTCCTCCAGCATCTTAGTGGAATATTTTTTAATATCCTCGGGCTCCAGGGGATGGCGGATGAAGGTTTCCAGATAGAGGCGCAGGGAGGTGACCGGGGTTTTCAGTTCATGGGTGAAATTATAGATAAAATTATGCTGGAGCCGGAACAGATTCACCGTCTTCTGGTAATAGATAAAAGCCAAAAGGATCCCGGCCATGACCATGCCAAGGAGCAGGCTCAGGGCCAGGATGGTCATGTCTGTCTTGGAAGGAAAAATCTGCCCCGGATCAATGTGAAACTTGAGGACGATCAACTCCAGGGCAGAGGTAATCTCCATGTACCAGCTCACGGTAAGCACCAGGAAAGTGGCCAGGGACAGGATGGACACTGCAAAAATAAACACCGGATGGAGGTACCATCGGGATGGATTCAAAATTTGCAGACTCATATATTATTCTCCTTGTTCATCTTCCAGCCCGGGCAGGGACAGGGTAATCCGAACCCCATTGCCGGGTTCGCTGTCCAGATGAATGGTGCCCTTCAAGGTCTGGGTCACCAGGTTAAACACAATACTCATTCCCAATCCCGTGCCCCCCTTGCCCCGGCGGGTGGTATAAAAGGGATGGAAAATTTTTTCCTGCTGCTCCCGGTCCAGGCCCCATCCGTTGTCCGTATACACCAGACATAGGCCCTTCTCCCGGGGACGGACACGGAGCTGAATTTCCCCCTGGTCCCGGCCGTCAAATCCATGGATCAGGGAATTTAAAATCAAGTTGCTCAATATCCGGGAAAGGGCACCGGGGTAGGAGGTCACTTCCAGGGTTTCGGGGCAGTCCACATCAATGGAATGGCCGGATAGTTTATACCGGGGAGCCAAACTGATCAAGACCCCATTAATATATCCCAGCACATTGAACCGTCGCAACTGCTCACTGGACTGGTCTGCGGCCACCTGTTTAAAATTGGAAATCAGCTCCGCCGCCTTTTCCATGTTCACCAGAATACTCTGGGAAACCTCGGCCACGGTGTTTAAATAACCGTCCAATTCACTGCGTTTAAGGCGGCCATGGTCATATTCCTCCCGGAGTTCACGGGTTCGGGTTTCCAGCAGGGAGGCCGCCGTGACCCCGATGCCCACGGGGGTGTTGATTTCATGGGCCACCCCCGTGACCAATTCCCCCAGGGCAGCCATTTTTTCGGATTCAATTAATTTATCCTTGGCCTGCTCCAATCGTTCCAATGACCGTTGCAGCCGGCCATTGGCCTCTTCCAATTCCCGCTGGTGCCGCTCCTGGTCAGCCAGAAACCGTTTCCGTTCCAGGGCTTTGTTCACGGCATAATAAAGGACATCCATCTCCTGGATGGGTTTGATAATATAATCCCATGCGCCCAGACGCAAGGCCTGGACCGTATCACCGATATTGCCTGCCCCGGACACGATAATAATGGGAGTCTGGGGCAACTCCCGGGTGACCCGGGCAAGGACCTCAAGGCCATCCACCTCGGGCATGCGCAAATCGCACAGAATCAAATCCGGGGCATGGGCATGAATCTGTTCCATTCCCTGTCGGCCGTTTTCGGCCTGGACCACTCGAAAACCAAAATCTTCAAGGTAGCCGGCCATGCTGTCACGGATATAGGATTCGTCGTCAATGACCAATATGGTTTCATCCATCGTTTGTTCCATCTTATGAATTGTCTCGGCAAAGGAAGGGGGCAATTCAGCTCCCATCAACCAGGGATACCAGGACCTGAACCAGGGGGCTGATATCCCCGAGGGGTTTAATCATCACCCTGTCGGCGGTGACGCCCAGGGACCGAATTTCACGGGGGGGGGAATAATCTGCGGTGCCGGTGTGAACCACCAGCTGAATGGCGGGGTTTATTTGAACGGCTTTAAGCATAAAGGCATTTCCATCTTCGCCGGGAAGGCGAATATCCACCACGGCGCCGTGGATATGGTTCGCCGCCATGATGGCCAAAGCCTCTTCACTGCTTTCCGCCGTAAAGACCACATGGCCTTCGTCCTCCATGTATGCGGCAATACTGCGCCGGATGCTTTCCTCATCATCCAAAATTAAAAATTGTTTTACCGGGTTGGACACGTGCCTCCCTCTAATATTTTTTGAATGGCCTCGGACAATTTATCCACGGTGACCGGTTTCATGAAGAACCGGCTGATCCCAGCTTCTTCAACCCGTTCCGGTCCCAGTGAAGCGGAATAGCCGGAACAGAGGATTATGGGCATGTCCGCCTTGAGCGCCAACATATCCCGGGCCAACTCAATGCCGGTTTTCCCGGGCATGGTCTGATCCAGAATCACCAGGTCAACCTGATCCAGGGATTCCCGGTAATAGGCAAAGGCCTCTTCCGGGGAAAAGAAAATGGTGGGGGCATATCCCAACAGCTCAAACCCCTCCTGGTACATGAGGGCAATGTCCCGGTCATCATCCACGACCAGGATGCGCTCCCCGCTTCCCACCTGGCCCTGGGGCTGGTGGGTTTCCCCATCTTCGTGCCCCACGGCGTCCTGGGCTGCGGGCAGGTAGACGGAGAAGACCGCCCCCTCGTTGGGACTGCTCTGGACCCGGACCGTTCCGTCACAGGCCCGGGCAATGCTGTAAACCATGGCCAATCCCAGGCCGGTGCCCTTGCCCTCTTCCTTGGTGGTATAGTAGGGATCAAAAATCCGTTCCTGGACATCCGCTCCCATGCCGCATCCGGTGTCGGCCACCTCAAGTACCATATAAACCCCCGGGCCCTGGGGCAATTGGGGAAAATCAATCATATCCCCCCGGGTCAGCACCCGTTGGTGGAGCCCCACGGTGAGGGTTCCGCCCCGGGCTTCCATGGCGTGGAAGGCATTGGTACACAAATTCATGACCACCTGATGGATCTGGGTGGGATCGGCCAGCACCGGCACTGAATTCCGATCCACCTGGTCCCGGATCTCAATGGTGGATGGAATGGAGCCCTTGAGGAACTTGATCACCTCTCGAACCAATGGATGAAGGCGGATGGGTCGTTTTTTCTCCACCCCACCCCGGTTAAAGGAAAGAATCTGACTCACCAGGTCTGCGGCACGCATGGCCGCCATCTGAATTTTTTCACTGCGGCGGTAATTGTCCCCCCCGGCCTCGGAGGTCCGCATGATCATATCGGCATATCCCAGAACCGGACTGAGGATATTGTTTAAATCGTGGGCAATGCCGCCGGCAAGGGTTCCGATGGCTTCCATTTTCTGGGACTTACGCAATTGCTGTTCCAGGTTCTGCCACCGTTTTTCCGCCCGCTTTTTTTCCGTGACATCCAAAAGGGAAAGGATCTGCTGCTCCGGACTTCCCGGTATGGCCCCCAGGCTGACATAGGCATGGCGGATGCCCCCGTCATCGTTGACAAACCGGGTTTCATACTGCATGGATGCCGCCCCGTCACCGCCCAGCCGACTGCAATTATCCATGAAATTCCCCATGGCTGCGATGTCCTGTGGATGCACAAAATCGCGCCAGCTCTTTTGGTTTTCAATGGCCCCCCGGGCCATGCCCATGAGTTGGGCAAAACCGGGATTGGCCCGGGAAATGGTTCCATCCTTTTCCACGATGACGGCGGCAATGCCAATGTGCTCAAAAATGGCTTTATATTGACGACGGCTCTGGCCCAGGGCCTCGGTGCGCTTCCGCACCAATTCCTCCAGCCGTTCCTGGTAGGCGATATTCTCCTGCTTCAAACGGCGCTGCTTCAAACATTTTTCCACGGAATGGAGCAGAACTTCCATGTCCCGAACCGGCTTGAGAATATAGTCGCTGGCCCCCAGGTTCAGGGCCTTGACCACGTCTGCAATTTCCCCGGTCCCCGACGCCACCACCACGGGAATCTCCGGATTTTTTTCCCCCATTTGGGAAAGGACCTGGAATCCATCCATGCCGGGCATGCGCAAATCCAGGAGGATCAAATCCGGTTTTTCGCGATCAAAGATTTCAAGCCCCTGCTCCCCGCTGTCGGCTTCAAATATCGTATATCCATAATCTTCGAGAAAGGTACGAACGCTCTGACGAACATAGATTTCGTCATCAATGGCCAGAATTTTATGAGTGGTTTCGAATTCCAAAGTCTCGCCTGCTGTTTTATCCGTCATGAAATGTTCAGCATTGACCTGCAACGGAACGTTCCGGTCATTTCATGACAATTAATCCAGAAAATGGAATGAATTCGCGCCCTATTCCGCATGAATCCGTCTGGGCAAATTGTCATCCCTCGGGCGAAATGCCTTCCCCCCATCTGCCGCGTTCCAGAATTTCCCACGGTAAAACATTACAGCGTCGCATTCTGCGCCTGGCAGAACAGGCAGGTTCATTTCGTGAAATAGCCGGAGACAACCCGTTTTCACTGCGAAACATTATTCCCAGATACATGGCAATGTCAAGGGATAATCGCGTTTGATGTCCCCCCACAATATGAAGTTCCCAGGGCGCTACCACACCGTCATAGGAAACAAATGATCCGTTCAAACCCCATGTGGGAAGAAATCCATCCCCAAAGCAAGCGAACCTCAGCCCCACCCAAAGCCTTTCGGCCCACCATGTCACCCGGGGTTTCAGGCCGTGGAAATGGAAGCGGCATCCTCCCGCTCCAACAGGGTCACGGCCCGTTCCCGCAATTTATACTTCTGGATTTTCCCCGAAGCCGTGGTGGGATAGGTCTCAACAAAAAAGAAAAAGGCAGGAATTTTATGGAAGGCAATCCTGTGGGAACAAAAATCCAAGAACTCCTCCTCACTGCTTTCCTCACCGGCCTTGAGCACAATATAGGCCACCACCTCTTCCCCGTACTTGATGCTGGGCACCCCCACCACCTGGACATCCATAACCTTGGGATGGGTATAGAGGAACTCTTCTATTTCACGGGGATAGATATTTTCTCCCCCCCGGATGATCATATCCTTGATCCGGCCGGTGATCCGGCAATAGCCGTGTTCATCCATGACAGCCAAATCCCCGGTGTGGAGCCACCCCTTTTCATCGATGGCCGCCCGGGTGGCTTCTGGATTGTTGTAATACCCCTTCATGACATGGTAGCCCCGGGTGCAGAGTTCCCCCTGGACACCGGTACCCACCTCGGCCAGGGTCCCGGGATCAATGATCTTCACCTCCACCTGGGGCAGGGCCCGCCCCACGGTGGAAACCCGCAGTTCCAGACTATCATCGGGCCGGGTCTGGGTGATGCCGGGGGAGGCCTCGGTCTGACCGTAGACAATGGTCATTTCACCAATGCCCATGAAATCCACCACCTTTTTCATCACCTCGATGGGACAAGGAGAACCGGCCATGATCCCGGTGCGCAGGTGGGAGGTGTCGTACTCCTTTTTCTCCATTTCCTCCAATTCGGCGATGAACATGGTGGGTACTCCGTGTAGGGCGGTGCATTTATTGGAAGACACTACCCGGAGCACCATGTCGGGTTTAAACTGGGTCACCGGGGACATGCAGGCAGCGGAAACCAGGCAGGTCAAGGTTCCCAGGACACAGCCAAAACAATGGAAGAAGGGAACCGGGATGCAGAGGTTGTCCTCACAGGTGAAATTCATGCACTCCCCAATGCTTTTGGCATTGCCAATGAGATTGGTGTGACTGAGCATCACCCCCTTGGGGAATCCCGTGGTGCCCGAGGTGTATTGCATATTAATGGTATCGTCGGGGGAAAGGCTGTCGCAACGGTCCTGGAGCTGGCGTGGGGAAACGGATTTTCCCATTTCCAGAAGTTGGTTCCAGGTGAACATGCCCTTGGACGCATCCCCCTGGGGACCGATGAAGACGATGTTTTTGAGATGGGGAAGCTTGGGGGAATTCAATTTGCCGGGCTCACATTGCTTCACCCCGGGGCAAACATCCTTAACAATCTTCAAATATTCGTCCCGTTCCCGGACCCCGCCCATGAAAACCAGGGTAGAGGCATGGGACTGGGACAAAAGGTATTCCAGCTCAAAGCTTTTATAATTGGTGTTCACCGTCACCAGAACCGCCCCCATCTTTCCGGTGCCGAACTGGGAGTATAACCATTCCGGGATATTGGAGCCCCAGATGGCCACCTTGTCCCCCCGTTCAATGCCCAATGCCATGAATCCCCGGGCCACATCGTCGCAGACATCCCGAAACTGCCCATAGGTCAGGTCGATGCCGTATTCATAGTAGGATACTGCAGGGCGATGCTCAAACTGATCCGCAGCAATATCCAGGAGCTGTCCGATGGTGGTTCGGCCTACCTCATATCTGGGTCGTTGCATCTTGCCTCCCTTTTTTAAGGTTATACAAGGGACCTTAAAAAAAGGAGGCAGGATGATTCAATCGGCGGGAAACGGAAATTAATTGTAGGCAAAGACCCTACAACCCACTAGGTAAAATGGGAAACTATACGGCGATGTCAAAACGGATGGCCGGATGGTGCGTGTAATTCAACAATTGCGTATCGGTGTGGGTCCAGGAAAAAATCGATTCAAATTCAGGGGTTTCAATGGCGGGCAACTCACCCAGGGGTCTGGCGATCTGGGTTTCCAGACCGGCCACATGGTTTTCATAGATGTGGGTATCCCCCAGGAACCCCACAAGGCGCCCCTCCTCCAGTCCGGCTTCCCGGGCCAGGAGGCTGAGAAGCAATCCATAACTGGCAATGTTAAAGGGCAGTCCCAGGGCCACATCCACGGAGCGCTGGTTCCACATGAGGTTCAACTTCCCCCCCGAGGTGGTCACCTGGAAGGCATAATGACAGGGGGGAAGCGCCATGCGTTCCAGGTCCATGGGATTCCAGGCCGAAACGATCATCCGCCGGTCGTCGGGGTTGGTCTTCAACATTTTCACCAGCCGCTGGAGCTGATCCACCCCACCTTCCAGCCGTGTCTGGTAGGATTCGTATCCCGCCCCAAACTGCCGCCACTGGAAACCGTAAATGGGCCCAAGATCCCGCTCTTCCATCATCTGCTGTTTCACCTTCTCATCGTGGCCGTAGGGGACGATGTCCGGAGAACACCATTCATCCCAGATGTGATTTTTCCGTTCCTGGAGCCATTTTTTATCGGTGATTCCCTTGATGAAAAATTCCAGCTCACTGGCAACCAGGGCAAAGGGAACGTACTTGCTGGTCAGCAACGGAAAACCCGTTGACATATCATGCTCAAACATCATCCCCGAGATCATCAAGGTGTCGATCCCGGTCCGGTTTGATTTCCTCACTCCGTCCTCTAATATCCTCTGGACAATTCGCGTATACTCTTTCATGTATCCCCCTTCCTAAACAACGTATTAAACAGATAAGAACACCTTTATCCTGCATGCCCCGCATTTCTTCACCCCGTTCCGGGGCCGGGCCGGATCCACCGTTTCCGGTTTGCTACCCAAATCAAGAATCCATAATCCCCAAAAAGGCGTTCCCACCTTGGGGTGCCCACCAATAAACCATCATATCCATGGGGGGTCAATACAGTGAAGAATCAGAAAGTGAAAGGCAACCATTCCCATGGTCCATTGTCCCCTTCATCCGAGGAAGCAAAGCCCCCAATGCCAATGGAAACATTCCCACGGTCCATGGGAGAACTCCTGTGATAAAACAGTGGCTTCTATTTTCAGATTGGAGAAAAAAATGCGTGGATAATTTGGTAAATATCAAGAAATCCCATCCCTGTACAGATGAAATTCATGGGAGGCATGGGATGGAAATAAAACGTGCGGCAGAACGCCGCACGGGAATGCCCATCCAGGATATGGGCCGGGGAAGGCCGTGGGATAAAAAAGAAATTATCCCGGTTGGATCACCTTGTCGGCCAATTGCATGGCCGTGACAATGTCCAGCATATTGGTGGTTTCCCCCACCTGTTTGGCTTCCAAAAGATTAAAATGGGAAAGACAGGTACCGCAGACCAGAATCCTTACCCCCTGGTGGGCATGGGCCTGAAGATCGGCCAGTACCGATGATCCCCCAATGGTCATCTTCACCCCATTGTTCACCAAAACGATCTGCCAAAGCTCCTCCCCCATTTCCCCCAGGGTTTTAATGAAGCTTTTCATGAGCTTTTTGCCCAGCTCGTCATCCCCATGGCCCATGCGGTCCGTGGGAATAAAAACCAGGATTTTTTTGGGGGACTCAAGCCCATTGTCAACCTGGGCTGAAGGTGCTGGTTGCAGCTCGGGAGCCGGAGCACCGGATTTCAGGGCAATGACTTCAAAATCATTCCCTTCCCCTTCGCTGCGGACCTCATAGCCCTGGAGTCCCAGGAAGCGGGAAAGATTCTCCACGGCGGCCCCATTGTCCACACGGATGCGCAATCCAAGGGGGGCATCATTGTCCACGGCCTGTTTGGCCTTGAGTACCGGCTCCGGGCAGGCCAGGCCCCGGGCATCAATTGTCCTTTCCACATCCATTTCCTCCAAGGGGTACTTCTAATAATTCAGGATTTTGGCGTGAGTTCAAGGCGCAGAAATCATGTCAAAAGACAATTATCAGAGGTGGCCCAAGGTATTTAATCAGGCGATAACCACCTGAATCCGTCCGGGATTATTCCCGCAGATTTCCCCCACCACGGCGGCATCATCCACCCCGCCCGAAACCAGGGCATCCACCAATTCTTCGGCAGCATCTCCGGGGCAGCCCATGAGCAGGCCCCCCGAGGTCTGGGGATCAAAGAGCAGATCCCGGAGCACCGGATCCAAATCCGGGGCCAAATCCACCATATTCTCACGGAACTTCCGATTTCCATAGGCCCCGCCCGGCACAAAGCCCATGGCGGCAAACTCCATGGCCTGGGGCAGAAGGGGAACCCGGTTTCCATGGACCACGGCCCCGACGCCGGTGTCGGCAACCATCTCGGCCAGGTGTCCCAAAAGCCCAAATCCGGTGACATCGGTGCAGGCGGTGATATTAAATTCACCCATGATTTCCGCGGCCCTCTTATTCAGGGTGGCCATGAGAGCGGTCACCCGGGCAATGGTTTCATCCGAGGCCAGCCCGGCCTTAACCGCCGTATTCACCACACCGGTTCCCAGGGGTTTGGTCAGGATCAACCGATCCCCCACCTGGAATCCCCGGTTGGCCAGGATCCGGTCGGGATGAACATAACCGGTGACCGAAAGCCCGTACTTGAGCTCGGGATCCTCAATGGAATGGCCGCCCAAAAGCACTGCTTCAGCCTCTTCAAGGACTTGAATCCCCCCGGCCAGCACCCGATTCAGCACCCCATGATCCATGGTGGACAAGGGAAATGCCACCAGATTCATGGCGGTCTTGGGCATCCCGCCCATGGCATAGACATCGGACAGGGCATTGGCCGCTGCAATGCGGCCGAATTCAAAGGGATCATCCACAATGGGGGTGAAAAAGTCCACGGTCTGGATCAGGGCCAGATCATCGCTGACCCGGTAGACCCCGGCATCATCGGCCGTCCCCAGCCCCACCAACACATTATTATCCAGGGGCACCTTCAGTCCCCCCAACGCCTTTGCCAGGTCCCCCGGCGGAAGTTTGGCCGCTCAGCCGGCCCCCCGGGTACACTGGGTTAATCGGATGTCTGCCTTGTCCATGTTTCTGTCCTTAATTATCGTCGGTATCAGCTGAAAACGGGTCATTATTGCCAAAGCCCCGCCATTAATCAAATTCAAAAAACCTTTAACAGAATCCATAGCCATAGAAAATGGCAATAAAAAAACCGGGACGGAATCAGATGCGCCCAAACATCTGTTCCCTCCCGGCTTTAAGCTTCCGCTGAAAGGTCATAAAGGAGAAGTGAAAACCCCGTGGCGGAAATAGTACAACATGGTACTTTCCCTGGGTCCGAAAACACAAAATCCCCGAACCGCTGGGTGCGATCCGGGGATTTCCCTTTTATCCTTGGATCCAGAGCATCGCATTACCACGTGCGATCCCTGACTTCATCCGGCAGGTCTTCTGACTCTCGGTTCATCCGCCTGCTGCCCTTCCCGTCCTAAAACAGTGGTTATGCAACAATTGTCCCCGATCACAGCGGCGGGCCCGTCTCCGATTTTCACGGCGTTCCCTATTAAGCCCCAAGAGGCACCGAACAAATGATGTGAAATAGTGCTATACAACTCCCGGAAAAAAGTCAAGCCATTTTCAGCTTGTTTTTCCACCGAGGGCGTTTTGATTTCACCCCGGGCCGTTACCCGGGGTTCAAAGTGTGCGATAACGGGCCATGGTTGCCAGGACATCGTCCAGCTCCCGTAATTTTTTACCCGCCTCCGGAGCCCGGGCCCGGGGATGCTTCAATCCCCGTTCCACCCAATCCTGTGCCCCCTGAAGATCACCGGAGCTCAAATGGGCCAGGGCAATGGTATGGTATCTCTCCAGAACCTGTTCCCATGGATTCTCCTTTTGCTTCCCATCATCGGCCACCCCCTCCGCCGTTACCCCGACGTCCCCGAGCGTGGCCTCCCGGGTTGCCACCCAGTCGGCCCAGGCCCGGGCCGCCCTGAGGGGGATATTGCAGGCGGAATAAAGATCGGCCAAAAGTCGGGTTTCATCCGGGGTCAGGGGGGTAAGATAACCATAGACCACCAGAGCGGTCAGGGCCTGGCGTGGGCCGGATCGATGTTGCCCCCCCCCGGCCTGGAACCGGGTCAACCGGATATGGGCCAGGCTTTTCCACCACTTGGGCTCCAGGGTATCTTCCCGGGTGAGGAAAAGGGCATAGTCCAAAGCCCTGTCCATCATCTCCAGGGCCAGGTATTGCTGGAGGAGGATTTCCCGCCATTTTTTCTGTTTCTTCCCCCGGGTGATCCGGGTGAGCTCTTCAATCCACGGCAGGGCTCCTTCATACCTTTCCAGGGAAAAGAAAACATGGACCAGGGCTTCCTTCCACGGCAGTTTCATCTCCGGCCCATGGTCCCGGATCAACCCCTGGAATTGGGCCATGGCCCGTTCGAACTGCCCGGCAGCGGAATAACAGGCGGCACTGAAATAAAGGGTTTCCGCCTTTTTTTCCGGGGCGGTTTCATAGGCCCGGGCAAAGGCCTGCCCCGCCGGGGCCAGCGCTTCCAATTCATACCGGCAGCGGGCCAGGTTGAACCAGGCCGAGGACATGTCGGGTTTTTGTTCCAAAGCCTTGGTGAATGCCCGGGCGGCCCGGGTAATGCGATCCCTCCGACCGGGGACCGGGGAGACAACCTTTTTTGGGTCCTGGGCACTTTCTTTTTCAGCCGCCTTTGCCTGGGTATCGGGCGGGTCCATCAACAGGGCGTTCCCCAGGATAAAATGGAGATAATAATGGGCATGGGGTTTGGCAACGGCCTTTTCCAGAAAGGAAACCGCCTCATTCACCTTTTTCTGTGCCATGAGGAGGCCGGCCTGGTTGGCCATGCGGGATACACCCAGGGGCAATCGCTCCGGGGTTGACGCCCATGGGACATTGGTACAAAAAAGGCAAACCATCACTGCCGTGGAAAGGCAGATCCATTGTATGGATTTCATCATGAATCCCCCTCCAGCTTGAATCGCAGGGTGGTTTTCACCCGGGTGACCACGGTCTGGCCGTCAATGGTCCCGGGCTTGAACTTCCATTGGGAAATGCATTTGACCACGGCCTGGTCAAAGACACCCTTGGGTTTGGCCGCCACCACCTGGATATCATCCACCAGGCCATTGGCATTGACCAGGAAACTCACCGTCACCCAGCCCTGAATTCCCCTGCGACTGGCCCGGATGGGGTAAATGGGCGGCACCTTGACCAGGGCCACCAGGGGAGCGTCCAGCTCGTCGGCCAGGTAAAAATCCTTCATGGCCGGCCCGGCCATTTCAAACTTGGCCACCGGAGGCAGGGAAAAGGCAAAATCCGTCACCGGCAGGCCGGCATTGAGTTCAAAGGGAAGGCGCTGGGGGGTGATGTCCGGCCGGGGTTGGGAGGTCTGGATCTGTTTCCTGGGCATGGCCTTGGGGGGCACGGGTTTGGGGGGCTTGGGCCGCTCCTTCCTCCGGGCCGGGGCCTCCACCCGCTTCACCCGGACCACGGCCATGGCCTGGACATCGTCCAAGCTGTCGGGCCCGTTGGGCACGGCGGAAATCATTCCGGGCATGATCCCGAACAAAAAAAGATTCAAGCCTGCGGAAAAAAGGATGGCCAGGACCCAAACCAGGATACGGGGCCATTGCCGCCGCTGTTCCGGGGGCATGGCCGGGGCCGGAGATGATGAAAAGGCATTCAAGGATCAGGCTCCCCCGGGACGGCTGGCGGCGATGGAGACGTTCTCAGCCCCGGCCAGCTTACAGGCATCCATCACCGTGATCACCAAACCGGTCTTGCTGTCCTTGTCCGCCACGATGACCACATTCCCATCGGGATTCTCCGCCAGGGCCCGCTCCACATTGGCCCGCACCGCCCGGACATCGATCTCCCGGCGATCCAGGTGGATGGTGTTGTCCCGGGTGATGCCGATGAGCAGGGTATTGGCGGTTTTTCCCACGGCAGTGGCCGCAGAGGGCCGGCTGATGTCCACCCCGGTCTCCTTGATGAAGGAGGTGGTGACCAGGAAGAAAATCAACAAGATAAAGACCATGTCAATGAGGGGGGCGATATTGAGTTCCAAACTTTGCTTATTGGCCCTGCGGGCCGCAGATATGTTCAGCATGGGAACCCTCCTTATATGTAGCGCCGCAGGTACATGCC
>JAKSBM010000901.1 GCA_022361135.1 Desulfobacterales bacterium
CCTGTTGGTCATGTTCAGATCTTTTGCTAACTCGTATACTCTGACTTTCGCCATGTGCCTTGCCCCCACCTATCCTCTTAAATATGATTATCAGCTGCCCGCTTCTTCGCCTCTGTTTGTTCTGTTCTGATTCCGCCTATTCCTTCTATTCTTCGTCTTCCTCGGGAAGGGGGTCAGCGTCTTCTTCAATGGCGTCTTCTTCCTGGTATTCTTCTTCGAGCTCGTCCTCTTCGTGGGCGATCATGGCAGCTTCCCGCTCGGCGATGACCAGGTCCCGGGCCTCTTCACGAACGGCCTCGGCCTCTTCCAGGCTCAGGACCATGACCCCGGCCAGCTCTTCCACCTGGGCGTCGGCCACATCCAGCAGGGAAGCGTAACCGGCCTTGAACAGAATCTCAGCCATGGGAAGCCCCACGCTGCTCAACTGCATCAGACTGTCGTAGCCCTGCTTCATTTCCCGGGAATAATCCTCCTCGCTGGTCACTTCAAGGTGCCATCCGGTGATCTCGCAGGCCAGGGATACATTCTGGCCGCCCTTACCGATGGCAATGGACAGGTATTCATCGGAGACGATGACTTCCATGGACTGGTTGTCTTCATCGATGATGACCCTTGAAATTTCAGCGGGAGAAAGGGCGTTGCACACAAAACGTGCCACGTCCGGGCTCCATTGAACGATATCTATTTTTTCACCGCGCAGCTCCTGGACAATGTTCTGGACGCGGTTGCCCTTCATGCCCACACAGGCACCCACGGGATCCACATCCGAATCAATGGAAGAGACCGCTACCTTGGCACGAATCCCCGGAACCCGGGCAGCGCCCCGGATGCTTACGATACCTTCGGCCACTTCTGGAACTTCGGTTTTAAACAATTCCACCAAAAATTCGGGATGGGTTCTGGACAGAATGATCTGCGCACCCTTGGATTCTTCAAGCACGTCCAGGACGTAGGCACGAATCCGATCCCCGCGTTTATAACTTTCCTTGGGCATTTGTTCCCTGGGCCGCAGGGCCGCTTCGGCCTGTCCCAGGTTAACGATGATGCTGCCCCGGTCAAACCGCTGGACAATCCCGTTGATGATTTTACCCTTTTTATGGATGTAATTTTCATACACGGCATTGCGCTCGGCTTCACGCATTTTCTGGATGATCACCTGCTTGGCGGACTGGGCGGCGATACGACCGAACTCCTCGGTATCAATGCGGATACCCAGGCTGTCCCCGATTTCACACTCGGGATCATATTCATAGCCTTCATCCAGGGTGAGTTCGGAGTCGGGGTATTCGACCTCCTCCACCACCTCTTTAAAATGGAACACTTCTACGTCACCGGTCTTATCATCGTAGTGGACTTCAATATCCGCCCGGGTGCCGATTTTCTTTCTGGCCGCCGAAACAATGGCTTCCTTCAGGGTATTAATCAGAATTTCGGGATCAATCCCCTTTTCACGGCTTACCTGGTCAATAACCCTTTTAATATCTGTGATAAACATATTCAGTGTTCTCCGTTTTACTGACCTGCAAGTCTTGCATTCTCAATGGAAAGGTCCGGGATTGTTATCCGTTTACCATCCACAGCAATCTCCACAGAATCATCGTTTATCTTCTCAAGAACTCCGGTAAACTTTTTTTGTCCCTCGATGGGGTCACGGGTTTCCACACGGATCCGGTGACCGGCAAACCGTTTAAAGTCGTCTTTCTTTTTCAACGGACGCTTGGGACCGGGAGAGGAAACTTCCAAACGATATTTGCCCAGGGTTGGAATCTGGACTTCCATCAAATCTCCCAGTTCACGACTGACCTGTACACAATCGTCCAGGGTGATGCCGCCGGGCTTATCCAGAAACAGGCGGACGATGGTTTCCCGGTTTACGGAAGCGATTTCCACATGAACCAGTTCAAACCCTTCATCCTCGCACAGGGGTTCGGCCACTTCGGTGACGCGTCCTGTCAGGTGATCATTTTGCATATGCCCATTGCCTTTCATAAGCCTAAAAATTTTTCCTTTGAACCATGTCGTCTACAAATACAAAAACGGGCAGATGCCCGTTTCCTGTACAACCACAAATGTAATCCCAACCCTTTTACCGACTGGTTCAGATTAAATCAAAAACTCCAATTACTGGAAGCATCTGCCGCTTCCCCCCTCTCCCAAAAAGGGGGGAATGGAGCGGGCAACGAGGCTCGAACTCGCGACATCAAGCTTGGGAAGCTTGCACTCTACCAACTGAGTTATGCCCGCATTAGCGGCTGAATATAACAACCTCCACCATTTTTGTCAACACCCTGCCGGGTTTTATTCCGGCAGAACCGCGTTAAAATTTTCCAGCAACGCCTTGGAAATATTTCCATGGACCTTGCGGATATTTTTCTCGGTCAAGGTTTTGGTGGCGGACCGGTATACCATGCGGAAGGAAAGGGACTTCTTCCCTTCGGGCAGGGAATCTCCCTGGTAGACGTCAAAGAGAAAGACATCTTCCAACAGACCTTCCTTGGCAAACCGTTTATCCATGAGGGCATGAACCTCGCTTACTTCCAGCCCGGCATCCACCACCAGGGTGATGTCCCGGGAAATGGCCGGGAAGCGGGGCAGCGCTTCGGCCTGGAAGGTTTCGGGTGACAGGGCCATGAGTGCGGCCACGTCCAGATCAAAAACAAAGGCATCCTGCTTGAGGCCATAGGCGGACAGCACGGCTTCGTCAATCTTCCCCAGGGCGCCGATGAGGGTTTCCCCCAATTTGACTTCAGCACCGTGGCCGGCTTCAAAATAGGGATGGCTTCCATCCTGGATCAATTGGAAGGAGGCACCGTCGATGCACAATCCATCCAGCAGCCCTTCAACGGCCCCCTTGAGGTCGTAAAAATCAAAGGCGGCTTTTTTGCTGAACCAGCTCTGGTCGGTGCGGTTCCCACAAAGGACGGCGGCTACCCGTTCAATTTCATTGGGCAGTTCATCCTTTTCCGGGGTGGCAAAGAAGGTCTTACCGATCTCAAAGAGACGCAGACTTTCGGCCTGCTGGGCCACGTTCCGCTTCAGGGTTTCCATGAGCCCGGGAATCAAGGAGGTTCTCAGCACACCCATCTGCTCGGAGATGGGGTTGAGAATGACCACTTCGTTGCGCCGGGGGTCGTCCTGGGCCAGGTTCAACCGGTCGCAGGATTCTCCGGAAATAAAATTATAATTGATGGCTTCATAGAACCCGAATCCATTGAGGAACTTACGGATGGCCTTCCGGGCCAGAACCTGGGGCGCCACCGGCTTACCCTGGGCACGGACCACGGGATAGCTGGTTTCAATTTTATTGTATCCCCACAGCCGGGCTACTTCTTCGGACAGATCTTCGGGCCGGGTGACATCCACACGGAAGCTGGGCACCTGGACCTCCATCTCTCCGGGACCGGTTACGGTCACGCCAAATTCAACGGCCTCCAGAATCCTGGCAATTTCCTCATCCGGGAACCGGGTCCCCAAACGAACATTCAATGCCTGGCTGCTGAGCTGGATTTTCACGGGCTCAAAGGGAACCGGATAGGCGTCAATGACATCCTGTGCCAGGGTGGCTTCGCATAGATCGGCCATGAGACAGAGGGCACGCTTGAGGGCATAAACGGTGCCTTCGGGGTCCACACCCCGCTCGAACCGGTGGGAAGCGTCCGTGGCAATACCGGTGCGTTTGGCGGTCCGCCGCACCGACACGGGATTAAAATAGGCAGATTCCACCAGCACCCGGGTGGTGGTTTCTGAAATTTCGGAATTTTCCCCACCCATGACACCGGCAATGGCCACCGGCCGCTCGGCATCACAGATCATGAGGGCATCGGCTTCCATTTTATGGGCCTTGGAATCCAGGGTGGTGAATTCCACATTGGGACCCGCGGTTTTCACAATGATCTCACCGCCAGCCAAATTGTCATAGTCAAAGGCATGGAGGGGCTGTCCGGTTTCCATCATCACATAGTTGGTGATATCCACCACCTTGTCGATGGAGGCCAGGCCCACGGCTTCCAGCCGTTGGACCAACCATGCCGGAGAGGGTCCCACCTTGACGTCGAAAAGCATACCGGCGGCATACCGGGGACAGAGCTCGGCATCTTCCAGGGTCACCTTGGCATATTCACCAATGGCCTGATCGCCCAGCTTTCCTTTGCCGATGTTTTCCGGGGTCAGTTCCACATCGGGTGTGGACACCTTATTCCCGGAGAAATCAAAGGCCCCGATTTCCCGGGCCGTGCCAATGAGGCTCAGGCAGTCGGGACGGTTGGGGGTAAGGTCGATTTCAAATACGGTATCCTTAAGCGCCAGGGCGTCCTTAATGGGCGTTCCCGGTGCGGCATCCACATCCAGATCCATGATGCCGTCGGCATCGGAGGCCAGTTTGAGTTCAGCCGCGCTGCAAAGCATCCCCTGGGACAATTCCCCCCGGAGTTTGCTTTTCTTAATCTTCATCCCCGAGGGCATAACCGTACCCACGGTGGCACAGGCAACCGTCATGTTTTCCCGGACAT
Source organism: Desulfobacterales bacterium (assembly GCA_022361135.1). Next base: position 4,509 of record JAKSBM010000901.1, read on the forward strand.
TGGGAGCACCGCAAACAATGTGGAGGGGCTCGTCCCCGCCGGCATCCACCAGGCAGCAGGAGAGCTTATCCGCATTGGGATGCTGCTTTCTTTCCAGCACCCGGGCCACAACCACGGTATCCAGGTTCTCAAAGAGGCGTTCCACCGAATCCACTTCCAGGCCGGCCATGGTCAGCCGGGCATCCAGGTCTTCGGCATCATAATCAACGGGAATATGGTCTTTTAACCAGCTAAGACTGACTTTCATACTAAAATTGCCCCAGGAATCTCAGGTCGTTTTCAAAAAATTTTCTTAAATCATCAATGCCGTATTTCAACATGGCCATGCGTTCGATCCCTACACCAAAGGCAAAGCCGGTGTATTTCCGGGTATCGTACCCCATGCCTTCAAAAACGGCGGGATGAACCATGCCGGACCCGAGCACTTCGATCCAGCCGGTGTGGGAACAGACCCGACAGCCTTTACCCTTACACATGACGCAGCGGATATCCACTTCGGCACTGGGTTCGGTAAAGGGGAAAAAACTGGGTCGGAACCGCAAAGATGTTTCGTCGTCGAAAAACTGGTGCACAAAGGAGGTGAGAACACCCTTGAGATCGCCAAAGGAAATGTTCTCATCCACCATTAAGCCTTCAATCTGATGGAACATGGGGGTATGGGTCAAATCCGAATCGCACCGGTGTACCTTACCGGCGGAAATGATCCGAATGGGCGGATCCGACTTCTCCATGGCCCGGGGCTGGGATGGAGAGGTGTGGGTCCGAAGGACAATATTGTCTGATACGTAAAAGGTATCCTGCATATCCCTGGCCGGATGGTGTTTGGGAAGGTTCAATGCCTCAAAGTTATAGTAGTCGGTTTCGACTTCCGGACCTTCGGCAATGTCAAATCCCAGCCGCATAAAAATATCACACAGCTCATCCATGACCCGGGTTACGGGATGGACAGATCCCCGGACCGGCTTGCGGCCGGGCAGGGTAACGTCAATGGCACCGGCAGCGCCGGCCTGGCTGGCCTTCAAGTTGGCCTGGGCCTCCTTGATCTGGGCTTCCAGTTTATTTTTCAGAACATTGGCGTCCTTGCCCGCCTTGGGGCGTTCCTCCACCGGGAGGGAGGAGATGTTTCTCAGGAACCCGGTCAGCAGCCCTTTGCGACCCAGAAACCGGATGGAAACTTCTTCCAAAGCCTCCGCCGTTTCGGCATTCTGGATTTCCCCAAGGGCCTGTTTTTCAATATCAGCAATACTGTTTAGCACAATACCCCCACACCATGATTCTTCAGATTAGTTCAACTGGGCGGCTGCGACGGAAGCCAGCTGAGAGAAACCAGCGGGATCGGAGACAGCGAGTTCGGCCAGTACTTTACGATCCACTTCACATCCGGCCTTCTTCAAGCCGTTGATGAAACGTGAATAGGACAAACCGTTCATTCTGGCGCCGGCGTTGATGCGGACGATCCAGAGTTTTCTGAAACTTCTTTTCTTGGCTCTCCGGTCACGATAGGCATACATCAACGCCTTATCTACCGAATCCGCCGCGGTTCTAAACAGTTTACTGCGACCGCCCCGAAAACCTTTTGCAAGCTTCAGAACTTTATTTCTACGTCTTCTGGCCTTAAATCCTCTTTTAACTCTCATTTAACTATACTCCTAGCGTATATGGACCTAACATGGTCTGCCCATGCAGGTACGGTATTTATTGCAGGCACAAAGGC
>JAKSBM010000769.1 GCA_022361135.1 Desulfobacterales bacterium
ATGGATCATCTTCGTCGGAAGACCCTGACCCTGGCCGATTTAAGCGGTGTGGTCCTGGACGAAGCCGACGAGATGCTCCACATGGGATTCATCGAAGATGTGGAATGGATCCTGGGGAAGGTGCCGGAGGGGGCGCAGACTGCGCTGTTCTCCGCCACCATGCCCCCACCCATTAAAAAAATAGCCCAGAATTACCTCACCGATCCCCAGGAGATCCAGGTCAAGTCCGACACCCAGGAGCTGGCCACCATTGAACAGCGCTTCTGGATGGTCCGCGGGGTGAGGAAGGACACGGCCCTGGTTCGTTTCCTGGAGGCCACGGAATTTGACGGGGTCATTGTTTTCACCCGGACCCGTACCGCCACCCTGGAAGTGACCAAGTCCCTGGAGGATGCCGGTTTCCGTGCCGAAGCCCTCAATGGGGACATGGCCCAGGCTGCCCGTGAGCGGACCGTGGAACGGTTGAAATCCGGACGCATCGATATCCTGGTGGCCACGGATGTGGCGGCCCGGGGGCTGGATGTGGATCGGATCTCCCATGTCGTCAACTATGACATGGCTGACAAGATTGATCCCTATGTCCACCGCATCGGCCGTACCGGCCGTGCCGGTCGCCAGGGGGTGGCCATCCTCTTCCTGCGCCGCAACGAGCGCTGGCTGGTCCGCCGCATTGAACGGGCCACCAAACAATCCTTGAAAGAGGTCTTCCTCCCCACCAACCAGGAGATCAATGACCGCCGCCGGACCCGGTTCCAGGAGCGGATCACCCAGACCCTGGAAGGATTGGGCACGGCCAATGGATCCAATGACGAGATGAACCAGTTCAAGGAACTCATCCAGAGCTATATGGAAGCCACCGAGGCTCCAGCCTTGGATGTGGCAGCCGCCCTGGCCAAAATGGCCCATGGGAAATCCTCCTTTCTCCTGCCCCCGGAGGCGCCCAAGGCCCGTCGGGAAAAGGGTAAAAACAAGGCCCGTGACGGACGGAACGGTGGCAAGTTCAAAGAGCCCCGCCCCCTGCCGCCCCCGGCCAACGGCATGGAACGGTACCGCATCCAGGTGGGCCGGACCAATGGCATCAAAGCCCGGGACGTGGTGGGCGCCATCTCCAACGAAGCCGGCCTGGAGGGCAAATTCATCCGCAACGTCACCATTAACCACGACCATAGTCTGGTGGACCTGCCCCAGGGCATGCCCAGGGACATCTTCAAACATCTGAAGAAGGTGAGACTGCGCCAGCGGCGCATGGACATCGCCGTCGCTTCGGCCTGATTTCCCGGCCCGTTCCCCACTTGGGGGGGCGGGCCGATTTTTATTTTCCCTCCGATTTCGATTTCATTTTTTTTATATTTTCAATTGACGTCGAGCAAAATTGCATATACATTTTGCCCCAAGGAGTCGAAATCAATCCATGAATCAGGACCAAAAAATAAAAATTGATACCATTGTGAGCCAATGCCTTTCCGTGCGGGTGCGCCTCATCAATCGCATGGTTTCCGCCATATACGACAAGGCAATGAAGCCCCATGGCATCAAATCCACCCAGTTTACGGTGCTGGCGGCGGTGGCGGCATTGGAAAGCCCCACCAGTCGGGAGTTGAGCCAGGTCCTTCACATGGATACCTCCACCTTCAGCCGGACCCTGGGAATTTTGAAGCAGCGGGGACTGCTGGAGTCGGAACCCAGTGGACAGGGGAAGATTCTCACCATTCGTATCACCCGGGACGGGGCGGCGCTCCTGGAGCAGGCCTATCCCGACTGGGAGAAGGCCCAGGCCGAAGCCCTGGACGCCTTGGGGCCTGATACCTTTGATCGCATTGTCGCCACGGGCAGCCAATTCCTTTACCAGGGATTGGGGTCCTGAAAAAATTTAATCTAAAAATTGCATATACAATTTAAAAGGAGGCACCATGGAAAATCGCGTTGTATCCCCTTCAAATGGCAATGAATCTCCCCTTTCCAGTGAAATGATCAAGGCCGTGGCCCGGGACGCCGGGGCCGGTGATGTGGGGATCGTTGACATGGGACGGGCGTCCATGTCCCCCTACAAAGAAGGCCTGGGGCGGGTGATGCACGATACCCGGAGTCTGGTGGTCCTGGCCCAGGGGGTCCATCAACCCGCCCTCCAGAGCCAGGTCCATGGGGTGGCCGACCAGGAGTTCAAGCGGGTTTGGGATAAGTTGAAGAATATTCTGGGCCGGGTGGTGGAGCAATTGGGGGAGAAGGGGGTCAAAGCCGTGGCCCTGCCCGTTGGCTTTCCCATGGAAATGAAAAAATGGCCCGATCCCATCTGGGTGACCAATGAAAAATTATTTGCCGTGGAGGCCGGTTTGGGGCAGATGGGGAAAAACCGGTTGGTTCTCCATCCCAGATGGGGCGCTTCCATGGTCTTGGGGACCCTGGTCCTGGCAGACCATTGCGATGCCTATGATCAGCCCATGGCGGACTCCCCCTGCACCCATTGTGGTCTCTGTGTGGCCGTCTGTCCCACCGGTGCGGTGAAATCCGGGGATGATTTTGATTTTTCCGCCTGTTATTCCCACAATTACCGGGAGCGCATGGGCGGGTTCCAGAACTGGGTGGAGCAGGTGGTGGAAAGTCGTTCCGTTGGCGCCTACCGCAGGCGGGTTTCCGACGGAGAGACCTTGTCCATGTGGCAGAATCTTTCCATTGGCCCCCAGACCCAATGTGACCGGTGCATGGCGGTTTGCCCGGCCGGTGGGGGGGCCGTGGCCGAATTCCTCCAGGACCGGAAGGCCTACGTGGAAAACCATGTCAAACCCTTCCGGCAAATGGTGGAAACCATTTACGCAGTGAAGGGCTCCGATGCCGAACACCACGTTTTGACCCATTTTCCGGAAAAGAGGGTGAAACCGATTTCCAATGGTTTGCGTCCCTTGTCCATTGATATGTTCCTCTCGAGTCTGCCCCGGATGTTCCAATCCCATGGGGCCAAGGGCGTTGCCGGTACGTTTCATTTTACCTTCACCGGGGAAGAATGCCGGGAGGGTACGGTGGTGATCCGGGATCAGACCCTGACGGTGGACGAAGGATTGGTGGGGCGGGCCGACCTCCATGTGACCGCGGACAGCCGGACCTGGTTGGATTTTCTGGGCAAAGAAATCGGTCTGGTCAAGGCATTGATCACCCGGAAAATTCGGTTCAAGGGCGCCCTGCCGTTGTTGAAAGCCTTTGGGCGTTGTTTTCCGTCTTGATGGATTTAATTTTGGGGGGGGATTAAAAGCTGATCTGCCATTTGACCCCGTAGTAGACCTGCTCCGGGACCTGGGGGAGGGCATGGGTGGCCGGCGGGTCCAGGAATCCGATTTCCGGGATGACAAAGACCCCGTCGGCCAGGGTGACGATGGTGCTCACGTAATAGGATAGGGTTTCTTCGGCCTGGATGGCCGGGGATTCTGTTTCCGGATCCACGTAGCCGTAGCCGAATTCACAGAAAAGCAGGTCGCCCAGCTGCATGCCCGCCACCAGAATATGGTGGAAGCGTTGGTGGGCCAGGCTGGGACTGCTCATCCGGGGGGTGAGGTGGATGGGTCCCAGGGTGGGGGGCGAAACCGGTCCCAGGGAAACCGGGGGCCGCTTTCGGATCTGAGCCGGGTCGCTGGTCTGGGCCGTGGCGGCGGTCAGACAGAGGACCATGGCAAGGGCGAGGGAAATGAGTGCTTTCATTTCTTCTCCTTCATCCGGGATGGTAAAAAAATATGGGTTAAATCGGTTTGGTGCGTTTGGAAAAGGGGTGGATCATACCTTGTTGGACTGGGGGAAATTGTATCAGAATCGGCGAAATATGCCAGGGGAAAAATAAAATTTCCCCCTGGATTTTTTGGTCATTCTCCCTGAAGTTACCGCCAGGCAAGGCGTTAGGATTTCGTCATTTTTTCCCGGAAGGATTTCGTCAAATGGTCGGCGAAACATTCAATGACATCGGATTTGGGGCCGGGGCGTTTGTGGAGGACAATGTTGGAGACGGGCAGCACGGGCAGCCCCACTTCGGAGCCCACCACCTGGAGGTCCCCGGGCACATTGCTCTGGACCACCGGGGCAATGGCCAGCCCGGCCCGGACGGCGTCCTGGATTCCGGCTTCGCTACGGCTCACATAGACGATGCGGTGGGGAATCCCGGCCCGGACCAGGGCCTCCTGGGCCCAGATGCGGAAGATGCAGCCCCGTTCAAAGACAGCCAGGGGCAGGGGCTGGGAGACGTCCACCAGATAATCCGAAGAGGCCATCCAAACCACGGGGTCGTGGGCAATGGTCTGTCCCCCTTGGTGGATCTGGGTGCAGAGCCCGATGTCCATTTCCCCCTGGTCCACCCCTTCCTTGATCTTGGGACTGTTTTCACAGATCATTTCCACCTGGACATCGGGGTAGGATTCGGCAAACCGGGTGAGGAGCCGGGGCAAAATCCATGAGGTGTAGTGTTCGGGGGAGCCGAAGCAGAGGGTTCCCCGCAGGGGCGGCTGGGTGAGATCGCGGACGGCCTCATCGTGTCCGGCCAGGATCCTGCGGGCATGGGGCAGCAGGGTGGTCCCGGCCGGGGTGAGGCGAATGGTCTTGCCCACACGGTCAAAGAGGGGTTTTTCAATTTCCGATTCCAACCGTTTGATCTGCATGCTCACGGCGGACTGGGTCTTATTGACCTGGTGCCCGGCCTTGGTGAATCCACCGGTGTCGGCAACGGCCACAAAGGTTTTCAGGTATTCCAATTGAAGTTGCATGACATCACATATTTTCATGGTTTATATCAAAACAATTCATTTGCTTTATGAATTTATCGGTTTTAGGGTGGAGGTCAAGGAAAAATTCATACTGGAGCTGGAACGGAACATGGGAATTCAATACATCGCATTTGTTGGACTGGCAGTCATCTGGGGCAGTAATTTTATTTTCATGAAATGGGCGGCGGATTACATCTCCCCCATGCAGATCGTCTTCCTTCGGGTTGCGGCCGGCTGCATTCCCATTCTCCTATACGGCCTGTGGAAAGGGCGGATCCAAAGGCAGGATTTTCGCCACTGGCCCCATTTCCTGGTCATGTCCATCCTGGGCACCAGCTTTTATTATTGGTGCTTTGTCAAGGGAACGGCCCTTTTGCCCTCGGGCATTGCCGGCATGGTGTCCGGGGCCATCCCCTTCTGCGCCATGGGCGTGACCCTGATCTGTTTA
>JAKSBM010000428.1 GCA_022361135.1 Desulfobacterales bacterium
GCCATCCACGATCCCATCCTTTTTCTAAGGAATACCGGCGACCACCGGGACGATACCCACTACCTGGATGTGGCCCGTCTTCTCTTCAATTTGGACCTTTCGGGCGAGGAATAAATTCTTTACATTTTTCAATGCTTTGGTATAATTCATTTTTTGGAAGTTCCGTGTACCTTTAACTGCAAAGGACAAGACCATGAAACAAGAAGATCTTGAATATTTTAAAAATCTATTGACGGAGCGGCTCAATGAGCTTCTGGTCCATGCCGACAGCACCGTTACAGGAATGACCAAACCAAAAGAGAATTTTGCCGATCCCACGGACCGTGCTTCCCACGAAGCCGAAAGAAGCTTTGAGCTTCGCATCCGGGACAGAGAACATAAGTTAATCAAAAAAATTAAAAAAGCCTTGACCCGTATTGATAACGAAACATTTGGTCGCTGCGAAGTCTGCGAGGAAGACATTACCATCGAAAGACTCAAGGCCAGACCTGTGACCACACAATGCATTGAATGCAAAACCCGGGAAGAGGATAGGGAGAAAGCACTCGGCCTATAAGGCGTGCTAAAATACAGTCGGTGATTGATCTTCACATACATTCCACAGCTTCCGACGGATCCTTCTCTCCCCAAGAGATTGTCCAACAGGCCCAAGACCAAGGCATTAAAGCCTTTGCCCTCACAGACCACGACTCCATCGACGGCATCAAATCGGTGCTGGAGGTTATCCACACCACCTCGGTGGAGTTCATTTCCGGTGTTGAAATATCCTGCACGCCTCCGGCTGAGTTTAAAGAAGCCGGAAGCATCCACATGCTGGGATATGGCTTTTCCATCTACGACAAAGGATTGAACCACCTCCTGGACCAGGCCAAAGGGGCCCGGGAACAGCGCAATCCCGCCATCATTGAAAAACTCAATGAACTGGGATTCGACATCTCCATGGCAGAGGTAGAAGAACGGTTTGGCGCCGACCAGATGGGGCGGCCCCACATTGCCGAACTCATGGTGGAAAAGGGGTATGTGGAAAGTTTCCGCCAGGCCTTCGATCTCTACCTGGGCAAGGACAAACCCGCCTATGTGGATAAATTCAAGGTCTCCTGCAAGGAGGCCATTGAAACCATCCTCAATGCCGGCGGGGTTCCCGTGCTGGCCCACCCCGGTCTGCTGGAATTCAACCGGAGCCGTGCCCTGGAAGATTTCATCACCATCCTGGTGGGCTACGGATTGCAGGGGATTGAAGTCTTTTACACCGACCACAGTGAAAAACAGGTGGCCTATATCAAGGGCATTGCCCGGGAAAAGAAACTCCTGCTCACCGGCGGATCCGACTTCCACGGCACCTTCAACGCCGGGGTTAAGCTGGGCAAGGGCAAGGATAATATCCGGGTCAACTATGCCCTGTTCAAGGCCCTCATCGACCGGCTGGCCGCCATGCGCAACCTCCATGCCCGGTTGGATATCCTGGAGGCCAACCTCAACTACCAATTCCTGGACCAGAGCCTTCTCATCAACGCCCTCTGCCACCGGTCCTACCTCAACGAACACCAGAAAAGCTGCAGCAGCGACAACGAACGACTGGAGTTCCTGGGGGACGCGGTTCTAGGGCTGTGCATCGGCCACATGCTCATGAAAAAAAGCCCTACCAAAAAGGAAGGGGAATTGTCCAAACTCCGCTCCAACCTGGTCAGTGAACCCGCCCTGGCGGAAATGGCCCGGCAGATTGATTTGGGACGGTTCGTCAAATTGGGCAAAGGGGAAGCCCTGTCCGGGGGCGGAGACAAAAACTCCATCCTCTCCGATGCCTTTGAAGCGGTCATGGCAGCCATTTATCTGGATGCCGGATTTGACCGGACCCAGGTGATGATCCAGGATCTCTTTGAGGCTGCCGTGGACAAAGCCCTCTCCTCCTGCAGGACCGTGGATTACAAATCCAGCCTCCAGGAATATGCCCAGGATATTTTCAATACCACCCCCACCTATGCCGTGGCCCGGGAAATCGGCCCGGACCATGATAAAACCTTTGAAATTTCCCTCACCCTGGCCCACATCACGGCCAAGGGATTTGGAAAGACCAAAAAAGCGGCAGAACAGGACTCGGCCCGCCAGGCCCTACATATCCTGAACCCCGACAAAAGCTGAACCATGGCCCCGCCCCTGGTGATTCCCATCTTCATCCCCCATGTGGGATGCCCTCACCAATGCGCCTTTTGCAACCAGGCCACCCTGACGGACACCCGGGGCCACGGCCTGCCGTCCCCCCGGGACATCCAGGGGGAAATCCAGACCTTCCTCCAATACCAGGGCCGGCGCAACCGGGTGGAACTGGCTTTCTACGGGGGCAATTTCCTGGGCCTTTCCCCGGACCAGATCCGGTCCCTGCTGGAGAGTGCCCGGCCCTTTATCCAATCGGGAAAAATCCATGGCATCCGCTTTTCCACTCGGCCGGACACCATCCATCCCCACACCCTGGACTTGATCCGGGACTACCCCATCTGCCTCATTGAGCTGGGGATCCAGTCCATGGACGACACGGTCCTTGAAACCGCCCGCCGGGGCCACACGGCCAAGGAGAGCCGCCGGGCCATGGACCTGATCCGAAAGGAAAACATCCCCCTGGGGGTCCAGGTCATGGTGGGACTGCCCGGGGACAGCAGGGAAAGGATGATCCAAACCGCCCGGGCCCTGGTCCAATACCAGCCGGAAACCGCGCGAATTTACCCCCTCCTGGTCCTTTCCGGCAGCCCCCTTGCCCTATCCTTTAAAAACAAGGAATACGCCCCCTTGGGGCTGGATGAAGCCGTATCCATCACCAAGGCGCTGTATCAGATCTTCACCCGGGCCGGTACCCGGGTCATCCGCATGGGGCTCCAGGCATCGGACCTCATGGAAGATGAATTCAAGGTCAAGGCCGGCCCCTGGCATCCCGCCTTCGGCCATCTGGTCTTCTCGGCCCTGGCCCTGGATGAGATCCAGGAACAGATCAAAACCCTATCCCCCAACCCCGGAGACACCATGGACATCTGCTTCCACCCCGCCATGGAATCCCGGATTCGGGGGGATAAAAACCAGAACCTCACCACCCTCTCCACCCGATTTCCCC
>JAKSBM010000726.1 GCA_022361135.1 Desulfobacterales bacterium
CCTCTGGTGCCCCACCTGCCATTGCCGGTTTGAGGAGCGCACCAAGGCCCGGGACGACTTGCCCTTTGAGGTGGTCTCCTTTCCCCAGTATCTGGCCGGACACATGGATGAACTGAACCTGAAAGAGACGGCCGTCGGCAGCGTCACCCTCCACGATCCCTGCAAATCCGCCTACACCGGGGTGGACCTGGACGGCACCCGGCAGGTGCTGGCCCAATTGCCCGGGGTGGAACTGCGGGAGATGAAACATCATGGAAAGGATGCGGCCTGCTGCGGCAGCGGAGCGGTGTGCTGGTACCCGGAGGCGGCGGATGCCATGCGGGATGCCCGGCTCAAGGAAGCCTCGGAGACCGGGGCCGAGCACATGGTAACCGTCTGCCATTATTGCAACCAGGTCTTTGGCAGTGGCATGGGGCGGGGGGATTTTGAGGTGGTGAATTATGTGAGCCTGGTGGCCCGGGCCATGGGGATCCAACGCCGGGACACATTCCAGGATTACATCCAATGTCAGGATGCGGATCGCATCCTGGCCGATGCCGCCCCGTGCATTGAAGCCTCTCCCTTTTCCCGGGAAGAGATCCGGGAGGCCGTGGTGCGGGTCTTTCTTTGAGGGCGTTTAACCCGGATCCGACGGGGTTTAGAATCGTCTGTGGAAAATCCAGCTTTAAATTCCGGGCCTTGAAGATCCGTTCCAACCCAAATATTTGGGTTAGGGTGTGGACCATCCCAGGACATCGGCCTTGGGCTTCATGGGTTGGGGGATCTTGGGGCTGAAAATCTTGATGAGACCGGGCATCACCGTATTCCGTCCGTTGACCTTGGCCTTGTAAAGCATGGTGTCGGCCTCTTCAATGAGGTGGGCGATGTCGGCATTGGGAACGAGTTCACTGACCCCGAAGCTGGCCGTGACTTTGATCACCTTGCCGTGGTGGCGGACGGGGAGGGCGGCAATTTTTTCCCGGAGGCGGTCGGCCAATTCCATGGCCTTGGCTTTGTCGGTTTCCGGGAGGATGGCGATGAATTCTTCTCCCCCGTAACGGGCCAGGATATCCCCCTTGCGCATGTTGCGACTCACCAGGGCGGCCACTTCCTTGAGGACCTGGTCTCCTCCCAAATGCCCATAGGTGTCGTTGACCTTTTTAAAGTGGTCCAGGTCAAACATGAAGACCGAAAGCTTGCTCTTGTGGCGGGTGGCCGAGGCCACGTGGCGGCGGATCTGGTTTTCGAATTCCCGGCGGTTATAGGCCCCGGTCAGGGGGTCCACCACGGCGGCGTCCTTGAGGGTTTCGATTTCCAATTGCTTGGACAGGGCCGTGGCACAGGCTTGGAGGAGCAGGGCAATGGTTTCATCCTGGAAGGGGTGGGCTGCGCTGCGGGGCATCATATAGAGCCGTGCCCGGCAATTGGCCTCGTCCATTTCATAGAAGATGAGGTCGTCCATTTCAAAATCGGGATAGGCTTCGTCCGTGGCAAAATTATGGTTCAGGTAGTTGATGTTATCGGCGCTGCGGATGTCGAAGTCCTGGCAGATGATTTCTTCCATGGATTTCTTGTACATCCGGGGATCCAGCCACACATCCACGCCTTCCTTCTGGCGGACCACAAAGGCAAAGAGACGGTAGTCGAACAATTCCTTGAGGCAGAGGGCCATCTCGTTGATGATTTCCGTGGACGTGTCCTTATTGTTCAGGGCCAGGATGTGGCGACTCAGGGTGACCTGGTCTGCCTGGCGGGATACGGCCTGGCTGAACAGGGCTGAGAATGCGGTCAAAGCCCGGTGGGATATTTTTTCAAATGCCTGTTTCATGACACTCCTCATGGCGTTGGTTTCCGGCGATGGGAAGATAACTTGCAATCGGTATGCCATTAAACGGCTGTTTGGGAATGTCGAGGAAATCTGGCGACTTAGCTTCGGTGTGTGTCCGGTGTGAGACCGGCAGGGGGAAAAAACTGCATGGGAAATTGCCGGTGGCCGTCAAGGGGGTGACGGGAAGGGAAATGCCGGTCCCCGGGGAAAAAATTGCCCGGGGACCAATGAAAATTCCTTTTTATACCTGGCCCTTGAGGCCGATTTCTTCGGCCACCGGGCGCATGCCCATGATGACCTCGGTGATGAGTTCCCCCAGTTCCATGTCCAGGAGTTCACATCCCTTTAATATGACGTTGCGGTCCACACCGGCGGCAAAGGCCTTGCTTTTGAACTTTTTCTTCACCGATTTGGCCTTGATATCCAGGATGCTTTTGGAGGGCCGAACCAGGGCGGCGCTGGCCACCAGGCCGGTGAGCTCATCCACGGCGTAGAGGGTCTTTTCCATAAGGCTTAGGGGTTCCACATCGGCGCACAACCCCCAGCCGTGGCTGACCACGGCCCGGATGTATTCTTCCGGCCATTGGTTTTCTTCAAATATTTCAACGCATTTTTTGCAATGCTGGTCCGGGTACATTTCATAATCCAGATCATGGACCAAGCCGATGATCTTCCATTTTTCCACATCCCGGCCGAATTTTTCTGCGAAATGGCCCATGACCGCTTCCACGGCCAGGGCATGGCGAATGAGTCCATCGGTTTTAGTATATTGTCTCAGCAGGTTGAAAGCCGCTTGCCTATCGGGTATATAGTGGGACATTGCAGACTCCTTTGTATAATATGGATGGCGTTTTCCCAAATTGAATTAGCGGTAAATCCCGCGAAAGTCAACGGATGTATCTATGACTCCCAATCCAATTGAAGCGGCCCGGAAATGGAATGCCGGCATTAAGTTTCCCCTGGTTCGACGTCAGCATCTCTTTAACAGACTCCTCGTCGGCCTTGTGGTCATGTGTTTTTTTTCCTATGGCGCCAATCTGTACAAGGCCTATGTTATCGGCTCCTGGGAGATGATGGCCATTTATCTTAGCTTGTTGACCTGGGTCCTGGTGGTGGCCTTTGCCCGGCGGATGCCCTTTCCCATCCGGTGCTGGATGGGCTTGCTCTGGTTTTTCATTGTGGGCTGTTATTCCTTTTTTACCACCGGGGTTCTGGGGGGCGCCTGGATTTACCTGATCTGCTTTTCGGTTTTCGGAGTGATCTTTTGGGGTGCCTGGGCCGGTGTCATCACCCTGGGGCTCACCTTTGTGGTGGTGATTGCCGTCTGGGCCTTGAAGCTCCAATACGGGATCCAGGGCTTGTTCGACGGCAGCATTGGCTTCCTGTTGACCATGGAACCCATTTTCACCTTCTTAGGTCTGGCCTTGCCCTATCTCTTCCTGGTGAGTTTCATCACCTTTACCCTGGCCCATATCATCGGGGCCCTGGAAGGGAACAATGAGGAAAATCAGAAGAATTTGATCCAAGCCCGCCGGGCCCTGGACGTCAAAGATGAAAAGATTCAGACGCTGGAGCGGAAACTCCGATCCCGGGATTCCATTCGGGACCTGGGCATGATGGCCGGGCTTTCGGCCCATGATTTGAACAATCTGCTCACGGGCATGGCCACCTACCCCGATGTCCTCCTCATGGAACCGGGGCTGTCCGACGCCACCCGGAGTGGTTTGGAAATGATCAAGTCATCGGGCAAGAGTGCTTCGGCCTTGGTTACGGACTTGCTCAACGTTTCCCGTGGGGCCAGGGCCGACCATGGGCCGGTGAATCTGAACACCGTGGTGGAACGTTACCTCCATACCGGAGATGCCGCCGATGGGCTGGCCCGTTTTCCCGGGGTGGAGATCGAGACCGATCTGGAACCGGATCTGGCCAATGTGAAGGGCTCCTATCTCCACTTGGAACAGGTGGTGATCAAGCTGTTGGCATTTGAGCTGGAGTCGGCCTCTGCATTTGGGGATCAAGGCCGGGTGATGCTTTCCACATCCAATGTCCAAATTGAAGACAAGGACGATTTGGCCGTTTCCGGTCTAAAGGCCGGAACCTATGTCTGCCTGTCCCTGTGGGACAATGGGTCCGGGCTCAGCAGTGCCGAGCAGGCCCGGATGTATGAACCCTTTTTCGTGACCAAGCGCATGGGGCGCCGGGGAACCGGTTTGGATCTGGCCCTGGTCCGTGCCACGGTGCGGGACCACCAGGGGCGGATTCGCACCCAGTCCAACGACGGGGGGACCTGTTTCAAGATTTATTTTCCCTGTTTGGAGGATGTGGAAGCCCATGACCATCTGCCCGAATCCATGGCGGAACTCCAGGGCCGGGGCCAGCGGATTCTGGTCCTGGATGACCGGGCCGACCAGCGGAAAATCGCCAGCACCATTTTAAAGAATCTGGGGTATGAGGTGGCTTCGGTGGGGGATGGCATGGACGGGGTGAATTATTTGAAACGATACCCCGTGGATCTGGTGGTGATCGATGCGGTTCTGGAATCGGGCCTTGGGGGGCGGGAAACCTTCCAGCGCATGAAGGACGTGTGTCCCGGCCTGCGGGCGGTCATGGCCTGCCAGGATCCCGAAACCCCGGACGTGGATGAAATCCTGGGCCTGGGGGCGGGGCAGGTGGTGATCAAACCCTACACCGTCTTTGATCTGGGGGCAGCGGTCCGGGCTGAGCTGCGAAGCTGATTTTTCCCTGGCGGCCATTGAACCATGGCCCTTTGACGGCCCGGAAAATCGGGTTAAGGCGTGGTTTTGGGAACCCCTTCCCCCAGGACAATGATTACCCGGCATTCCTTGAGAAAGGTGTGGCGTTCCGTGGCCTTTTCGATTTTCTGGGTGTCGGCCGTGTTGATGATGATGGCGCTGTGGTCCTTGCCCGATTTGCGCAATCCTTTGAAGATCAGGGGGAGTTGACCGATGCGGGGGGAGGTCAATGCGCTTTCCATGGAGCAGGTATACCGGGCTACCCCTTTTTGCACGGCAAATTCCCGGCTGATGAAGACGGCGGAATAGATTTCCTGGCCCTGTTCGCTGAGGATGATGGGATAGAGGACCGGGTCAAAATCCAGTCCCCTGGCATCGATGACCAGGCCGGTGAAGGCCCCCGGCGTCAGGGATTTATCCGGTTTGACCTGGGCGGAGATATCCGAGATCTGCCGGATTTCCTCGGGCAGGACCAATTGGAGGAATCCGCCGAAGATGGAGGTTTCAATGGTGAGTTCCACATCCAGGGCAGAGGTGTAGTATTGGCGGATGGTCACCGCATCCCGGGCCGTGGCTTCCACACCGGCCAGGATGGTGTCCTTCCGGGCGGCATATTCCCCCACCTTTAAACGATTGTAAATCCGAATATTTTTCAGGATATCCAATAGACAGCGATTGGCATCGGCCCGGGCGGCTCCGGGTACCCGGTCCAGGGGCAGTTCGTTCTTTTCCTGGGGGCTGGCCATGCCCCGGGCGGTGACCATGCCCGTGGTCCAGTTGATGCTGCCGTTTTTCAATGAAGGTGGCCAGTTTTCGAACATCCTCCAGGCCAAATACGGGCACCTGGTCCGGCTGGTGGTCCGAGTCGGTGACAAAGGCGATGAGCCGGGGGTCCTCCAGGCAGAGGGGATGGGCATGGGGGCCCTCCTTTCTGAATACTTCGATTTTGGCCAGATCCTGGCGCTTGAATCCCTCGGCCAGGATGAGGTCCATATCCGAGTGGAAATCCTGCATGCGTTGGATGTCCGGACGGTCGTCGTCCCGGACCAGGGCGGCCCGCCCATCGGTGAGAACCAAGGTGGCGGTGGCCCCGGCAGCCTTGTGGCGCTGGGAGTCCTTTCCTTTTTTGTCAAATTCAAATCCGTCGTGGGCATGTTTCACCGAACCGATGCGATGGCCCCGACGGCTGAGTTCGGCAATGAGTTTGACCATGAGGGTGGTTTTTCCGGAGTTGGATTTTCCGACAATGGAGATGATATCTGGTGTCATGGGGTGTCTTCAAATCTGGGGTTGATATATGGGCGAAATCTTGGGGTTCACCATAGTCCCGGGGGGGGAGAAAGTCAAGGATTCAGGAACTTGGGCCCGGCTTTTGACTTGCAAAAGCAAGTAAAGGATAGTATTTACCTTTCGGTATTAATTAGATAGCAAACTGTAAAAAAAAGCAAAAACTTAGGGCGAAATTGATGAAAAAGAACGTCTCTTTGATTGGGATGCCGGCCGTTGGAAAGAGTACGGTGGGGGTTCTTCTGGCTAAAAAGCTGGGATACGGGTTCATGGACACCGACATCGTCATCCAGACCGAGGAGGACCAGACCCTGGCGGAAATCATAGCAGAAAAAGGGCTGGACGCCTTTTTGGAAATTGAGAAAAGACATGTGGTCAATGTGGACTGTGACCAGCATGTCATTGCCACGGGGGGCAGTGTCATTTATAAGGAAGAGGCCATGGCCCGGCTGGCGGAAATCAGCCAGGTTATTTATCTGGCCATTGACCTGGATGTCCTCATGACCCGGCTTTCCGATGTTACAGCCCGGGGGGTGGCCATTGGACCGGGCAAGGGCATGGGCGACCTCCATGCAGAAAGAACTCCCTTGTATGAGAAATATTGTGATATAAAAGTCGATTGCGGGACCCTGAAACCGGCTGAGGTGGTTGCCGCGGTGATGGCAAAATTATCATAATTCCATAAGATGAGGAGGACGATCCATGGGTGAGATGCTGACCACCAAGGAAGTTGCGAAATATTTGAACGTGAATGAAAAGATGGTTTATTCACTGATCGCTGAAAAGGGACTTCCCGCTTCAAAGGTGACGGGCAAATGGCTCTTTCCCCTGGACCTGGTTCGGCAATGGGTGGAAACCGGGACGGAAAATTATCCGGAAACGGCCAAGCTTCCCCCCTACCATGGGCTGGTTCTCATTGCCGGATCCAATGATCTGCTTTTGGACAAGGTCATTGCCACCTTTAATCTCAAGCATTCAGATCACATGGCCCTCTTCGGCAACTCCGGGAGCATGGGCGGCCTCAAGGCCCTGCGCCGGAACCTCTGCCACATTGCCGCCTCCCACCTGGTGGCGGACAACCATGAGTACAATTTCCCATTTATCCGGGATGAAATGGCCCAGGCCCCGGCCGTGGTGAATTTTTGCCAGCGGGAGCAGGGCTTGATGGTGGAACGGGGCAACCCCAGGAATATCCAGAAGGTGGCTGACCTCAAGGCACCGGGGATCAAAGTGATCAACCGGAATTTGGGTACGGGCACCCGCCAGCTCTTTGACCGGGAGCTCAAGGCCGCAGGCATCAAGGGGGAAAATCTGGCCGGTTATGCCACCTGTGTGTCCAAGCACATGGATGTGGGGCTGGCCATCCTCCAGGGACGGGCCACGGCAGGACC
>JAKSBM010000210.1 GCA_022361135.1 Desulfobacterales bacterium
CGGGAAAAGGAGTATTAAAAAATGAGACACACCCGACGCAGGCACCGCCCCCGCTTCAGGGGCCGGAAATTTGACCGCTGCTCAAGCACCCCCCTTTACCGGTCCCGAAAAGGGATGATCATGGGGGTCTGCCGGGGCATTGCCGACCACCTGAACCTCAGGGTCTTCTGGGTCCGGATGGTGGCCCTGGGTGGATTCCTTTTCACTGGATTCTGGCCCGTGGGCATCCTTTATATCATTGCCGGCCTCATCCTGAGGCCCGAGCCGGTGGTCCCCCTGGAAAATGAACAGGACCAGGAATTCTACCAATCCTACACCGATTCCCGGGATTCGGCCATCCAGCGGCTGAAGCGGAAATTCGACAACATCGACCGCCGCATCCAACGCATGGAAGACACGGTGACCCGACGGGAGTTTGAACTTTAATCCAGGGTTGGCAAGACCATTCAACGGCGGGGATATCTTCCGGGATATCCCCGCCTTTTTTTATGCCATCATCCGGGAAAAGGCTCTGGCAAACCGCTCCGGAGCCTGGTCATCCATGCAAAAGAAAAGGGTGGGTTCGATGAGCTCCACCTCCATGAGGCAAAAGTCCGACCCCGAGGGATGATTCCGAACCATGTCCACCCGGGCATAGAGGGGAGACTGGGGCAAGGCAGCCATGACCGCATCGGCCCGGCTCCGGAGACCGACTTCGGGATCGGACACCAAAACCGTGCTTCCCCCGTGTTCCTCCTGGACCCGAAAGTCCCCGGCCAGGGGACGCTTGAGCACGGTGTGGCTCAATTCCCCTCCGAAATAAAACAGGGAAAACTCCCCCTCCTCCCCCACCGCATCCATGAAGGGCTGGACCATCCAATCCCGACCATCAAACCGGTCGGCCACCCCGTCCAAGGCCTCCCCATGGGAAATCCGGTAGGTGTCCGACGCCGAGGCGGAAATCCGGGGTTTGATCACCAGCTCCCCCGGACCCAATTCCCGGGAAAACTCCGGATAAAGCCCGGTGGGATCCCCATGGCCCCAATGGGTGGGGACAATGGAAACGCCCCGTTCTTCCAGATCCCGAAGGTAGGTTTTATCCATGTTCCACTTCATCAGCGCCAGGGGGTTTTCCAGGCGGGCCCGGCCCCGGTCAATGGATTCCAACAGATCAAAAAACTCCCGGGCATGGTAATGGTAGTCCCAGGTGGAGCGCACCACCACCGCGTCAACCCCCTCCCAATTTTCCAGGGGCTGGTGCCAGGAGATTTCGGACACCTCCCAGCCCAAACGGGCCAGGGCGGGATAGACCAATGGATCGTCGCACTTCATTTCCCCATGGTCTCCCATGGTTAAAAACACAGATTTTTTCATGATTTTCCGTGGCATTTTTTATATTTTTTTCCGCTGCCGCAATAACAGGGTTGATTCCGCCCCCAGGTCACCGGCCCCAACAGGTCGCCGTCGGCATAGAACCAGAGCCCATCCTGCCTCACAAACCGGGATTTTTCATGGAGCTGCCCCGGTCCCTTGGGGGTGTGGAAAAAGGCGACAAACTCCACCCAGCCCCGGTCCGGTCCCTCCATGCCCCGGCCCAGAATGGCCAGGCCCTGCCAGCGGGTCTCCTTGAAATTCCGCTCCAATTCCACCCCGTCGTCGGGCAGACGAAATTCCGGGGCCCGGGTCTGGATAAGATAATCGGCATCCATGCGGACAAAGGCCGCATACCGGGACCGCATGAGGGCTTGGGGATCCTTGGCCGGTTTTTCTCCGGACAGGCATGGGGCGCAACATTTTTCAAAGGGCAGATCACTGCCGCAGCAACATTTCATTTCATATTCTCCTTTTAACGAGCCTGCCATTATAGTCGGGCTGCCCACCCGCTTCAACCCCTGGCTTTTTTTCAACTTATTCCGCCTTGGAAATCGCCCCCCTGCATGCCCGGGCCGACATCCTGTAAAATATCCAAATCAAGCACCGGCCAGACATGCGAAAAATACATATGAGGATTGACATTTTCTCATAAAGGGCTTAGGAAAAAAGTTTTAACAATGAAAAATACGGGCGCGGCCCGAAAGATCGTCATATGAACCAGACATACTCCCTTCCCGATCCCCTGAATCGGATCGTCGTCAAGGTGGGCAGCGGCATCCTCACCCGCAACAACAGCCTGAACATCGACATCATCAATACCCTGGCCCGTCAGATCTGCACCCTGAGGGAAAGGGGCATCCAGGTGATCCTGGTCTCCTCCGGTGCCATGGCCGCCGGGGTCAAAAAACTGGGCCTTGAAAAACGGCCCACGGAAACCCCCAAACGCCAGGCCATCTCCGCCATCGGCCAGGCCGACCTCATCAAGGAATGGGAACGGGCCGTGGAAGACCGGGGGGGCAAGGTGGCCCAGATCCTCCTCACCCGGGGGGACCTCTGCGACCGGATCCGTTACCTCAACACCCGGAACACCATCAACACCCTGCTGGAATGGGATGTACTCCCCATCATCAATGAAAATGACACCGTGGCCGTAAAATCCCTCCAATTCGGGGACAACGACAACCTGGGCGCCATGATCACCCTGCTCATGGATGCCGATCTCATGATCAACCTCACGGACATCGGCGGCCTTTACAATAAGGATCCCCGGGTCCACGAAGATGCCGAACTCATCCCCTGCGTCACCGATCCGGGGAAACAGGTGGAGGACATGGCCGGGACCATTGCCGGTCCCCTGGGCACCGGGGGCATGCGCACCAAGATCACCGCAGCCCGGAAACTCACCTCGGCCGGCATTCCAAAAATCATTGCCTGCGGCCGGGAGGAGGAGATCCTCGTCAAAATCCTTAACCATGAACCCCTGGGCACCTTTTTTGTCCCCAAAACCGAACGCCTCAATTCCCGGAAAAAATGGATCGGCCTCACCCTCCAGGCCAAGGGACGCATCACCATTGACAAGGGGGCCCGGGAGGCCGTGGTCAACCAGAATAAAAGCCTGCTTCCCGCAGGGGTCCGCCACGTGGACGATTATTTCGAGGTGGGGGATCCCGTGGAATTCATGGACGAGGACAACAATCTGCTGGGCATGGGCCTGGTGAACTACAATGCCTCGGATATCTTAAAAATCATGGGCTGCAAGACCAGCCAGATCAGGGAACGTCTAGGATTCCGCTCCTATGACGAGGTCATCCACAAGGACAATCTGGTTATCACCTGCGACAGGGACCAATAGCCGGCACCGCCCGGCAAGGAGATAGACTTTGGAACAAGAAATCATCGACATTACCATCAAGGCCCGGGAGGCCGCCCGGACCATGGCCGGCCTTTCCCGACAGAAAAAAGACACCGCCCTTTTAACCATCGCCGCTCTCATCCGGGAAAAAGCCCAGGCCATCCAGGCGGAAAATGCCAAGGATGTGGAAGCGGGAAAGGCCAATGGCCTGAGCCCGGCCATGATCGACCGCCTCACCATCACCGACAAGGTCATTGAATCCATGGCCGCCGGCCTGGAATTCGTGGCCGGTCTGGAGGATCCCGTGGGCAGCCTTTCCGACTCCGCCATCCGGCCCAATGGCCTGGAAATGGCCAAAATGCGGATTCCTCTGGGCGTCATCGGCATCATCTATGAATCCCGACCCAACGTTACCGTGGATGCAGCCGGACTCTGCCTCAAGGCCGGCAACAGCGTTATCCTCAGGGGGGGATCCGAAGCCCTGCACTCC